>WIJN01000050.1:0-905 GCA_009496085.1 Streptococcus mitis
CCTGTATTGTTCATCATTTAAACCTCTTTTTCTTTTGTACTATCAGTATAACAAAACAGATGGACAATATTTGTCCGTCTGTTAATTTTTTTTAAAACAAATCATCAAACAAGCTCAACTGATTATCCTCTGGCATATTGCCGAGAATCCCCATTTCATCCATCTTTTCAACCAAGGTAGATGAGAGTCCACCGCGTTTGCGTAGTTCTGTTTTGGAGAGGAATTCTCCCTCTTCACGCGCTCTTACCAACTGCTTGGCAACGTTCTCGCCTAGCCCATCCATAGCGACAAATGGTGGGATGAGGGTGTCTCCATCGATGATAAATTCAGTTGCATCACTGCGATAGAGGTCCAATTTGCCGAACTTAAAGCCACGTTCCCACATCTCATTGACGATTTCAAGTGTTGTGTAGAGGTCAATTTCTACGTTGGAAGCTTCATTGTTCTTGCGTTTTTCAGCGATTTCTTCCATTCTTCGCTTGATAGCATCCAAGCCCGCTCCCATGGTCTTGATATCAAAGGCCTTGGCACGGATTGAGAAGTAAGCACAGTAATAATAAATCGGATGGTGAACCTTGAAGTAGGCCACGCGAAGGGCCATCATAACGTAGGCTGCCGCATGGGCTTTAGGGAACATGTACTTGATTTTTCCACAAGATTCGATATACCACTCAGGCACATTATTGGCCTTCATGGCTTCGATATAACCATTGCGCTCTTCTTCAGAAATTTTGAGCCACAAGCCCTTACGCACTCGCTCCATGATGGTAAAGGCCATCTTCGGATCTAGACCAGCGTGCATGAGGTAAACCATGATGTCATCCCGACATCCGATAACGGTTGATAGGTCGGCAATTCCAGTCTTAATCAAGTCTTGGGCATTTCCCAACCATACATCGGTACCG
>WIJN01000051.1:0-895 GCA_009496085.1 Streptococcus mitis
AGTATGCCTTCACTAAGGGAAAAATGAGTTTCATTGCGCAAGATTTTGATAACCTCAATATCATCACTGTTCTTGAGGGCAGAACACAAGCTGTCATCCGAAATCACTTTCTTCGATACGATAGAGCTGTTCGTTGTCAGGTAAAAATCATTACTATGGATATGTTTAGTCCTTATTATGACTTAGCTAGACAACTTTTTCCAAACGCTAAAATCGTTCTGGATCGCTTTCACATTGTACAACATCTAAGCCGTGCTATGAGTCGTGTGCGTGTCCAAATCATGAATCAGTTTGAGCGAAAATCCCATGAATACAAGGCTATCAAGCGCTACTGGAAACTCATTCAACACGATAGCCGTAAACTGAGTGATAAACGATTTTATCGCCCTACTTTTCGTATGCACTTAACCAATAAAGAGATTCTAGACAAGCTTTTGAGCTATTCAGAAAACTTGAAACATCACTATCATCTCTATCAGCTCTTGCTTTTTCACTTTCAGAATAAGGAGCCGGAGAAATTTTTCGGGCTCATTGAGGACAATCTAAAGCAGGTTCATCCTCTTTTTCAGACTGTCTTTAAAACCTTTCTCAAGGAAAAAGAGAAGATTGTCAACGCCCTTCAACTACCCTATTCCAACGCCAAACTGGAAGCAACCAATAATCTCATCAAACTTATCAAGCGCAATGCCTTTGGTTTTCGGAACTTCGAAAGCTTCAAAAAACGGATTTTTATCGCTCTGAATATCAAAAAAGAAAGGACGAAATGTGGGCTCTATAATATTTGTAGTGGGTAAATCCCCTATAGATATTATGGAGCCTATTTTGTTGTAGAAAAAAAGTCCCATAAGATCTATAATGAAAAGCAACCAAACCATCATTAGAAAGAATCCTATGG
>WIJN01000052.1:0-894 GCA_009496085.1 Streptococcus mitis
AAACTGGACAACTTCATGGTCTGTAAAGTCTTGTCCTTTTTTGAGCCACCAGGTCAGTGTTTCGATAAAATTGGTTACTACAAAATGTTTGAGGTAGGAGGCTGGTATGTTCGGATAGGCCTCTTGAAAATCCTCCGCTACCATGGGGTAAACATGGTGTTCTAGCTCTTTATGGAGTTGACGGAGGAAGTAATAATTTTTGGAAAATAGCAGACTAGTGATATGGTCTTGGTTTTTCTGAAAATGCAGAAAGAGGTGGGCGAGATAATCCTCGGTAGAAACGGATTGTTCTCTTTCAAAGAGGTGATGGAAGAGGTAGCGGCAAAGCTCGTCCAGAAGTAGTTCCTTGCTCTCATAGTGACAGTAAAAGGTGGAACGTCCCACATCTGCGAGATCAATGATATCCTGAACTGTAGTGGCTTCGTAACCCTTATCGTTTAAAAGTTGTAGAAAAGCTTGATAGATGGCTTTTTTTGTTTTGCTGATACGGCGGTCAATGTTAGTCATATGGACACTTGAGGCAAATTGTTCAGAACTGAATAAAGCTGATATTTTGCTTCTATCCTTTCGTTTAGTTTTAGTGGATAATGATAATGATCAAGGTGTTCATAAATCTATTATAACAAAGGAATGAGAAAGATGAAGGCAAAATATACTGTTTGGGTAGCTTTTTTCTTAAATTTAAGCTATGCTATTGTTGAGTTTATCGCAGGAGGAATCTTTTGGTCAAGTGCAGTTCTTGCTGATTCTGTTCATGACTTGGGAGATGCTATGGCCATTGGCCTATCTGCCCTCCTAGAAACGATTTCCAATCGTGAAGAAGATAGGCAGTACACCTTGGGTTACAAGCGTTTCAGCCTTTTAGGGGCCATGCTAACGGCGGGGGTTTTTTTT
>WIJN01000053.1:0-880 GCA_009496085.1 Streptococcus mitis
GAGTGGATTAACCCAGATGGTAATTGGTACTATCTTTCAAATGATGGCTCCATACTAACTGATTACAATAGAGTTAATGGGAAACCTTATTTCTTCAGACCTAACGGTGTTTGCGTAGAAAATAAAGGTTAGGCAATCGCTGAGTATGCAGAAACCTTTGTAGGTACATTACCTTATGAATATGGAGAAGCTACTTTAGATGAGAATATCGGTGCGGATTGTTCTGGATTCACTCAAGCAATCCATGCCAGCTTTGATATTTATATTGAGAGAACTACTTATGAGCAAGCTGTAGGTGGAAGTTATGTGTCTCATGGTAGTGAAGAAATTGGTGACTTAATGTTTTATAGTTATACTAAAACAAATGATCATGTAGGTATTTATGTCGGAAATGGTCGAATTGTGAATGAACCTGATGAAAAACAATTTGCGTCATATGCTAATTCATCTGCTATGCCATATTCACTAAGTAGAAGATATTGGAAATAACGCCTTTATTTCATCTCTTTAAGTGTGCTATAAAAAATGGTTAAACTAACTCTATCTCACAGTTTCAATTCGTGGAGGAAAAGGCTATGAAAAAATCTAAACTACTCACACTTGGTTTGCTTGCAGGTGCTGGTCTGCTTTTGTCTATCAACCAAGCACAAGCTGCAGATACTTGGGTTAAAAATGGTGCTGACTGGAATCTTTCACAAGATGGCAGTCTAGCTAAGGATAAATGGGTACAAAATGCTGGTTCATGGTACCACTTTGACAGTACTGGTAACATGCAGACAGGCTGGCTCAAAGACGGTGATACATGGTATTCTCTAGCAGATAGTGGCGCTATGCGCGCTGGCTGGTGCAAAGAAGGCAACACATGGTACTCACTAGCAGA
>WIJN01000054.1:0-876 GCA_009496085.1 Streptococcus mitis
GTCTATGGACTGTCTATAAGGAAGAGCAAGGCGCAGATTTTGGTGACTATGGTGTGACTCGTTACCAGAGAGCTGTTAAAGGTTTGGCTTATTATGGAGGTTCAGATGAAAAATAAAAATGGAGTTTCTTTTGGTCTACTCTCAGGTATTTTCTGGGGGTTAGGTCTAACAATTAGTGCTTATATCTTTTCAATTTTTACAGATTTGTCTCCCTTTGTGGTAGCTGCTGCTCACGATTTCTTGAGTATCTTTATCTTACTAGCTTTTCTTTTAGTAAAAGAAGGAAAAGTTCGTCTCTCAATTTTCTTAAATATTCGCAATGTTAGTGTGATCATCGGAGCCTTGCTAGCTGGTCCTATCGGAATGCAGGCCAATCTTTATGCAGTTAAGTATATCGGAAGTTCCTAGCTTCATCGGTATCCGCTATCTATCCTGCGATTTCAGTTTTATTGGCTTTCTTCTTTTTGAAGCACAAGATTTCGAGAAATACTGTGTTTGGGATTGTCTTGATTATTGGAGGGATTATTGCTCAGACCTATAAGGTTGAACAGGTTAATTCCTTCTACATTGGGATTCTCTGTGCTTTGATTTGTGCCATTGCATGGGGGAGTGAGAGTGTTCTTAGCTCTTTTGCCATGGAAAGTGAATTGAGTGAAATCGAGGCTCTCTTAATCCGTCAAGTGACTTCGTTCTTATCCTATCTTGTGATTGTGCTCTTCTCTCATCAGTCATTTGCAGAAGTGGCCAATGGGC
The DNA here is from genome assembly GCA_009496085.1 of Streptococcus mitis. Lineage (GTDB taxonomy): Bacteria > Bacillota > Bacilli > Lactobacillales > Streptococcaceae > Streptococcus > Streptococcus mitis_BY. The sequence continues at coordinate 754 of WIJN01000054.1, forward strand.
AGTTACTAGGTCTCATGATTGTCTTTGCTGCCTTTGATATGATTTCCTACCTGGCTTATTATATCGCTATCAATCGCTTGCAACCAGCCAAGGCTACAGGCTTGAACGTGAGCTATGTAGTAT
>WIJN01000055.1:0-867 GCA_009496085.1 Streptococcus mitis
CAATAATCGAATCGAAGAGATTAAAAAAGATGTGTTAGAAAGTCCTCAAGAATATCTAAAACTTTTAGAGGTGATTGGTAATAACCAACGGTATGATTTTATCAATCAGTTAAGTATCTATAGATCAAGTCCTACAGCTATAGCTTGTGCTACCTTTGATATGTGGAAAGAACGATTTCAACGGACTGTAACAAGAGGGCAAAAGGGAATCCCAATTTTAAGCAAATATCCGTCACAAGAAATTTTCTATGTTTTTGATATTAGTCAAACAATTTCAATTAATCGAAATGTAAATGAAGTAGAGTTGTGGTCATTTGAGCAAGAACAGCACCTACCAATTCTGAGAGATATGATAGAAAAACAGGGGTATGAATCTAGTGAAAATCTAGTTGAAAACCTTTATACTTTAACTAGACTAATAGCTGACGATGAGATTGATAATCTGTGTAATGAATTAAGTCTCCCTCTAAACGAAAGAGATACGTTTACACACTTTATGAGAAATTCTATTAGTTATGCGGTTGCTAATAGATTCCATATCCCTTACCCATTAACAATTGACGATGTTAATCAAAATAGAGATAACTTAGATTCTATTTCACTGATGAGTATTGGGAAGTGCCTATCATCTGCTTGTCATCAGATGATAGAAGGTACGATGAAGCGAAGTAGACAAATAATTGTGCCTAAGGGGCTGACAAAAGAGGATAGTGCAGAGTATAATAATGATAAGGAAAAGAATCACACACAAGGAGGGCTTGATCATGAGATTCGAACAAATACCCAATTTAATGATGATGGAGAAAAGCGAATTTTCAACAGTGGAGACAACAGAGGAAATTCTATCACTCATCAAGGAGAAAACAT
>WIJN01000056.1:0-861 GCA_009496085.1 Streptococcus mitis
CCAGGTAAATCATCTGTGGAAGTTCCTAATGTAACAATTCTTGAAAACGATGCATTATCGGGTTCAATTGCATTACCAGAGCTAATGATTGAGGTTCGATGGATTGATGAAGATGGGAATGTATTGAAACCATCCGTTAAGACAGGTAGTGAAAAGGATGCTGAACACGGATCAATTTCAGGATATGAATTTGTACGAACTGTGATTGATGAAAATGAACCAGTAATTACTCACATTTTCAGAAAAGTAAGTTCAAACACAAATACAATTCCAGTAACACCTGATACTAATGGACATTCTGGTCACGATACATCTGAGCTAACAACTCCAACTCCAGTTGCGTCAGTCATACCTGATACTAATGGAAATTCTGTTCACGATAAACCTACACCAACAACTCCGATTCCAGATGCAGTTACTCCGAATGCAAATCATGAAAATACTACAGATGCTATTGACAATGGAGCTAAGTCAAATGATTCTCAAAATGTATTGCCGAATACAGGAACAGAATCAAATGCGACTCTTGCCTCTCTAGGACTTCTTGGTATTCTAGGTGGTCTTGGACTTGCTCTTGGAAAGAAAAAAGAAGACTAAAAATTTAATCAAAAGATGAACTGTTCATTGTTAAGTGGACAATGAATAAAATAGATTAAACAACGGCTTTGTTCCTCGTTTTAAGGGGTATAAGGCCGTTGTTGTATTTTTGAAAAGTATAGTGAACTGAATCTGGAGTAGTACGTTATGGCTGTTAAAATATTTCTAGAAATTAATTTGACTTTCCTAATCGATTTGTTCATACCTTAGCTCAAACTACTATATTTTTACTAAGAAACTCGGCTCTCAATTGGAACATAGAGT
>WIJN01000057.1:0-860 GCA_009496085.1 Streptococcus mitis
TCATATTACTGGTCAGGAACTAAAGGTTGAACGTTTCTATCGTGAAGAATTAAATAAAGGGAAACGGGACGATACCATTCTTATTCATGCCATCATCTCTGCTTTTTCTCAAGGAAAAATTGAAGAAGCCAGTCAGCTATTTGCAAAATTAGTGAAAATCAATGATGAAGCTGTTGAATTCTTTATAGAGGAAGATTGGCAATTCAAAGTTATAGATATCGAAGACCAAGAATGCTATTGTCCAAATTCAGTTGAATCGCTACAAGCTAGTTTGTATCCTCTATTTGATTATTTACTAGAAAATATTATTTTAACAAAATTTCTAACAAACGAAGCCAAAAAATTCCGCCGTAAACCAGTATTTTCGAATCATTCTAGTATGATAAAAAATTTATCCAAGGTCACAGACTGGTACTCCTTTATGAGCGAGGAAGAAATGAAGGGAATTCGGATGGATCTTGTTCACATCTTTGTTGAAAATGGGATTCGTAGGTCTTCAGATTTCAAAAAATGGACTGAAAAAGAAGTTCTCGCTTTGAAGGGAATTGGTCCCGTAACCGTTAAAAAGCTGAAAGAAAACGGTATAATGTTTAAGAACGAGAAGTAATTGTTCATGGAAGGGGGGAGGTGAATTGTCTTGAATGAAATTTCTAATTTCATCCTGTATACTACACCAAATGGCGATGTTCAGCTAGATATCCTTTTACAAGATGAAAATCTTTGGTTGACTCAAAAAGGTCTTGCAGAGCTCTTTGGAGTTGAACGAAGTGTCATTACAAAGCACTTAAAAAACATTTATGATAGTGGTGAGTTGGATAAGGTGTCAACTTGTGCAAAATTTGCACAGGTTCAACAAGAGG
>WIJN01000058.1:0-857 GCA_009496085.1 Streptococcus mitis
TCCTAAAACTGTCTGTCCGATAGTTCCCATGGAAGCCAACCAGATACTATTTCCATAATCATAGAGCATATTCCCTATCTTGTTAACAGCTCCGCGACTAATCAACTGTACTGCATAGCGATTCATATAAAAACTCCTCTCAAATTTTGAAACTATTGTATCAAAACCGAAAGAAGCTTTTGGTTTTTTCCCTTATTTGGGAAAATTAATCTTTGATAAATTTTTCGTAGTGTTCCTGATAATAGGCTACTTGCTCTGGAATACCTAGCAGGTCAAAGATATGCATGGCCTCTTGCATCTGCTTACAACCTTCTTTACACTGTCCTTTTTGGTACAAGGAAAAGCCTTTTAGATAATGGAAAATATTACGCTCATACAGTTTGATACCATTACCAATAATCTTCTCTGTATAAGTCTCAAAATAGCTTGCATTATCAAAAGAAAGATGCTCTAGACAATGCTGATAACAATTGAGGGCCAAAATCAACACTAATCTCTTATGGCGCCCAATTTCTTGATAAAATTCTTCCCTCTCCATAACTTCTCTACCAATCCGAGTGATATAGTTCACATCGTAGAAACTATAGAGGTTCCCGAAAAGAATCAATTCATACATGGTCCATTCTTCCGTTTTGAAGAGATAATCTGCTACTTTATCCAAATCATCCTGCTTCATATCATAACTCGAATCTCTTTGACAAATCAGACCTTGTAGCAAAATCCAGTTCAACTCAAAATAGAGGGGATTAGTTGAACTCTTAGCCTTTTCCAGTTGTTCTTCTTGAAGCTTTTGAAAACCTGCAATATCATTTGAATAGTAAAGGGGCACAATTTGTCCCATCATGGCAACATGTTCA
>WIJN01000059.1:0-856 GCA_009496085.1 Streptococcus mitis
TGACCTTGCCATATCAGGTGTTTCTAAGACAGATGAACGGAGCAAGGTGTTCGATTTTTCAACTCCCTACTATACTTCAAAAAATAAGCTCATTGTCAAAAAATCTGATTTAGCCACTTATCAGTCTGTCAACGACTTAGCGCAGAAAAAGGTCGGAGCACAGAAAGGTTCGATTCAAGAGACAATGGCGAAAGATTTGCTTCAAAATTCTTCCCTCGTATCTCTGCCTAAAAATGGGAATTTAATTACAGATTTAAAATCAGGGCAAGTGGATGCCGTTATCTTTGAAGAACCTGTTGCCAAGGGATTTGTGGAAAATAATCCTGATTTAGCAATCGCAGACCTCAATTTTGAAAAAGAGCAAGATGATTCCTACGCGGTCGCTATGAAAAAAGATAGCAAGGAATTGAAAGAGGCGGTTGATAAAACCATTCAAAAGTTGAAGGAGTCTGGAGAATTAGACAAACTCATTGAGGATGCCTTTAAAGCATCCATTGAAAAATAGAAAGAAGGAAAAGAACATGAGTAAAGAAAAAGTAATTTTGGCCTATTCTGGCGGTTTGGACACATCAGTTGCTATTACCTGGCTGAAGAAAGATTATGATGTTGTTGCAGTTTGTATGGATGTGGGTGAAGGGAAAGACTTAGATTTCATCCATGATAAGGCTCTTAAAGTTGGGGCAGTCGAATCTTATGTCATTGATGTTAAGGACGAATTTGCTACAGATTATGTGCTAGTGGCTCTTCAGTCACATGCCTATTATGAACAAAAGTACCCCTTGGTATCTGCCTTGAGTCGCCCTCTTATTTCTAAGAAATTGGTTGAAATAGCGCATCAGACAGGAGCGACTACCAT
>WIJN01000005.1:0-120141 GCA_009496085.1 Streptococcus mitis
AATTTTTAAAAAAACCAAATCTCGATAAAAAGTACGCATTTTTTTAAAAGAGAAAAAGAGCTCCGAAAAGCTGTTATAGCAGCATTTAGGGGCTCTTTGTTTTCAAAAAACTGTCAAAGATGGGATTATAACACAAGTTTTTTCGATTTTCACTAGAGGAAATGGATTTTATTCAGCAAATCGAGCTATGATGACACTTTTGTTGCCAAGATGGCCTTACCTTCTTTTATCAAGGGATGACGGAACAGTGAGAAGTACAGTTGAATGGTCATGGCAACCCAGATAAGGGGTTCGCACAGGATAACTCCCTTATAGCCCGCCCAAGGGATAATCAAGACCACAAAAGCGATTTTTCCGATTAGTTCAATAAAGCTGGAAACCAGAGGAAGGATCTTTTGTCCCAAGCCCTGTAAACAATTGCGATAAATCAGTAAGAGACTCAAAATGGGATAAAAGGCTGAGCTGATTTGTAGGTAGAGACTACCATTTTCTACCAAGTAACCATCCGTCGAACTGGCCAAGAAGGAAACCAAGGCTGGACTGGAAAAAAAGAGGAAGACACAAACAAAAACTGCCCAGGACATGCTTAGACGACTGCCAATTCGAAGTCCTTGAACAATACGGTCTAGTCGCTTAGCTCCTAGATTCTGAGAAGCAAAAGTTGTCATCGAAGCAGAAATAGCAGTCATAGGAAGAAGGGCGAAGGCCATAATGCGTCGAGCCGCCGTCTGGGCACTAATAATCACTGCACCAAAGGTATTAACAGAAGACTGTAAAATCACGCTACCGATAGATACAATGGAACTCATCAAGCCCATAGCCAAACCTTGCTCCAAGAGATCAGCGTATAAGGCCTTGTTCCATTTAAAATGCTTGAGTTGAGGGAGCAGTTCTGGAACACTCTTACGGATATAATAAAAACAGAGAACCGCTGATAAGCCTTGCGAAATAATGGTAGCAAGTCCTGCGGATTGAACTCCCAGATGCAGTTGCGTAATGAAATAGAGATCCAGAACCACATTGACAAGAGCAGAGAAAATCAGAAAACCAAGCGCAGCTAGACTGTCCCCAATAGACCGCAACAAGCCTGCAAAGAGATTATAGGCAAAGCTGACACCGACACAAGTCACAATCATAGAAATATATTGATATGATTGGGGGAGAATTTCAGCAGGGGTATCTAGGTATTGCAAGAGAGGATACAAACCAAGAAAGCCCAGCAACATAATTACAACACTCAAAAGAGCACCTAAAATCCAGGTGGCTGCTACTGCTTCCTTTATTTTAGTGAAATTCCGAGCTCCATAATAACGGGCAATGACAATTCCCATGCCATTGCCAACACCAAGAGTAAAACCTACAATCAAGTCAAAAATCGCTGTCGTCGCCCCTACTGCAGCCAAGGATTCTTGACCAAGAAAACGCCCAACAATCAAGACATCAGCAGTATTATAGAGCTGTTGAAAAATATTGGACAGCAAGATTGGGAAGGCAAAACTCAAAAGAGAAGGAAGAATCGGACCATGTATCAGGTCCACTGTTCGTTTTTTATTCATAAGGCTATTATATCAGCTTTCTAGATGAGCGACAAGAAACAGCAAACTATGCGCAAGCTGAAAACCAGAACAAGCAACTAAAAAGCAGTGGATTTCTCCACTACTTTAATAGCTTATACTCAATGAAAATCAAAAAGCAAACTAGGAAGCTAGCCGTAAGCTGTACTTGAGTACGGTAAGGCGACGCTGACGTGGTTTGAATTTGATTTTTGAAGAGTATTATTCTTCAATTTCGATTTCAAGCTCATCGCCTAGGTCAAGTGTAACTTCTTCATTCACAGAGTCTACTTGAGCTGCGTCATCTTTTTTGCTTTCAGCAGCTTCTACAGAAGCTTCTTCTCCATCAATCAAACCAAATTGAACACGGACTTGATGGTCAATTTCATCAAAGATTTCTGGGTTATCTGCCAAGTATTTCTTAGCATTTTCAGAACCTTGCCCGATTTTCTCGTCCTTGTAAGAGTACCAAGCTCCTGCTTTTTTGATGATATCCAAATCGCTTGCGATTTTTAAGAGTTCACCAGTCTTAGAAATCCCTTCTCCGTACATGATTTCAACGAAGGCTTCCTTAAATGGTGGAGCCACCTTGTTTTTCACGACCTTGATTTTAGTTTCTTTACCGACATTGGTATCTTTTTGGTCACCAGTTCCCTTGATTTGTGTACTTCCACGAACATCCAAACGGACTGATGCGTAGAATTTCAGAGCACGTCCACCAGGAGTTGTTTCTGGATTTCCAAACATCACTCCAACTTTTTCACGTAATTGGTTGATAAAGATGGCAATAGTTTTGGTCTTATTGATAGAAGCACCGAGCTTACGCATAGCCTGGCTCATCATACGAGCCTGCAAACCAACGTGGCTATCACCGATATCTCCATCAATTTCCGCACGAGGTACAAGGGCAGCAACTGAGTCGACTACGACAAGATCTACAGCACCTGAATCAATCAATTTTCCTGCAATCTCAAGACCTTGCTCTCCTGAGTCTGGTTGTGACAAGAGTAATTCGTCAATGTTAACACCAAGAGCCGCAGCATAAGCTGGATCGAGGGCATGTTCCGCATCGATAAAGGCAGCAATACCACCTTCTTTTTGCGCTTGGGCAACTGCATGAAGGGCAACCGTTGTCTTACCAGATGACTCTGGCCCATAGATTTCGATGATACGTCCCTTAGGATAACCACCTGAACCAAGGGCAATGTCAAGAGCCAAAGAACCTGAACTCATCACTTGCACCTTTTGCTCGGCACGTTCACCCAAACGCATGATTGAACCCTTACCAAAGTCTTTCTCAATCAATTTAAGAGCGTCATTCAAGGCTTTTTCACGTTCTGCCCCGAATTTTTTTGAAATTTCATCTAATTTTTTTGGTTTTTTCGCCATTCTATTCTCCTACATTCTAATGGTCCTTAGACCTATCTACTATTATATCAAAAGTTAGTCACTTAATAAAGCCTTGCGAACTAGGTTAAAGGCATGCATAACCGCAATATGACGTACATCTGCTCGACTTCTGCCTCCAATATTGACCTTGATGACCTCAGTTCCATGCTCTTGAGCCAAGCCTATGAAAACTGTCCCAGCTGGGTGCCCTTCTAGGCTATCTGGTCCCGCCACTCCAGTCAAACTAAGGCCGAAATCAGACTGGGTCTTGCTTCGCGCCTGCTCAGCCATCTTCTGGGCTGTAAATTCAGATACCACACCATGTGCTTCCAAATCCTTGACAGGAATATCCAACATCTTTGATTTTTCCTCCAAGCTATAGGTTACAAAACCACCCTTAAATATACTTGAAGCTCCTGAAAAATCCGCCACAGTGGCTTGGAAAAGCCCTGCCGTCAAACTCTCTGCTGCCGTAATGGTTTTCCCTTGCTTTTTCAGTTCTTCTACCACAATGCTAGCTAAACTAGTTTCTTCCCCATAACCATAGCAAAGTTCTCGTAAACAAATTCCTTCAAAGGTCTGATACTCCAAGATTTGGTTTTCTAAGATATCCAGCGCTTGATTCGCCTCTTCTTGACTGCTAACCTTTGTTGACAGACGTAGAGTGACTTCTCCTGTCTTGGCATAAGGTGCTAAGGTCGGATCTGTTTGATTGTCAATCAAGTCAGCCAAAATGGTCACCAACTGACTTTCGCCAATTCCAAAAAAACGAAGAACTCGGGAATACAACTTGCTCCCTGTCATCAACTTAGGTAGAAGTTGATTTAAGACCATGGGTTTCAATTCACTTGGTGGACCTGGAAGGACGACGTAGGTCACTCCTTCGGCCTCTAACATCCCCCCCACAGCCAGTCCTGTTTCGTTGGGCAGCGGAGTCGCTCCTTCTACAAGTTGAGCTTGTCTTTCGTTATTCGGTGTTCGGGCATAGTCCGGTCTCTGGGCAAAAAATACATCCAATTTCTCCTGAGCCTGAGGATCAAATACTAATTCTTTCCCTAAAAATTTAGCAAGAGTTTGTTTGGTCAAATCGTCCTCAGTTGGCCCCAAACCACCTGTCAAAATCACCAGACTGCTACGTTGACTGGCAATCTCAAGCAGGGATAAGAGACGGGCTTCGTTGTCTCCTACAGCCGTCTGAAAATATACATCTACCCCAATCTCTGCTAATTTTTCCGATAAAAACTGGGCATTAGTGTTGACAATCTGTCCTGTCAAAATCTCTGTTCCAACAGCAATGATTTCTGCTTTCATGTTTCCTCCTACCTATCTATTCGTATTTTTTTGAAAAAATCGCAGGAAATTTCCCACGATTGATTTTTTTATTTATAGTAAGAAAGTTAATTGTCTTCGTCACCAACAGGTGTTCGTCCAAATAAATCTTCAAATAAGACAACATTTGTTTCAAGCTGAGTAACTTCTTCTTGTCCCAAAGAACGTCTCAAAAGATTCTGCATTTCCAACATGTGATTTCTCGTAACAATTTGATAAGAAACGCCTTGTAGCATCTCCCCTTCACCCTTCAACTGTTGTGTTTCAATGGTTTTAAATGAATCTTTGTAGCCCAACAAGCTTGGAATACTTTTTGCAGATAAATCGATATTAGTCTGCATATTAGTACTTAGGGCTTTTAAGATAGACTGATAGTGACTGACACTATTTAAACTAAGAACTTTTTCAACAACTTTTTGAATGACTTCACGCTGACGTTTTTGACGACCATAGTCTCCTTCTGGGTCTTGATAACGCATGCGTGAATAAACAAGCGCTTCTTCTCCATTTATTGTCTGTTCTCCAACGCCGATAGAAATGGTGTTAAATTCTTCCTGGTCACTGATAGAGATTGGGAAACCCAGTGTATTATTGACCGTAATACCTCCAACTGCATCGACCAATTGTTGCAATCCTTGCATATTGACCATAATATAGCGATCAATATGGAGGTTCATCATCTTTTGAATTGTTTCTATAGCAAGTTCTGCTCCACCACCAGCATAGGCAGCGTTTAGCTTCGCTTCTTCAATACTACCATCTTTATGTTGAATTTTAGTCAGGATATCACGTTCCAAACTCATCATCGTCGTTTTCTTTGTGTGAGGATTGACAGTCAGCAAAATCATACTGTCACTATTTCCAGCCCATTGGTCTGTACGCTCTACGTTCCCAGTATCAACCCCCATCAACAGAATGGTCAAAGGCTCTGTTGCTTCAATAACCTTGGTTTCTTCTCCTATTTTTTTATAGGTTTTTGCCAAAGTCTCTGTACCTTGCTGATAAATAGTATAAGCAAAAACACCGACACCCAAAACTGTCACAGCTAGAAAAGCTAATACCATTCCAATAATTTTTTTAACCATATTTCTACTAATCTATCAGTTTACCCATCAAGTAAACATCGATAAATTTCCCTTCTTCTATATATGCTCCACGCTCTTGGCGACCTTCAATTATAAAGCCATGCTTTTGATAAAGATGAACTGCAGCCTGATTACGAACTTGGACAGTCAGTTGGAGACGACGCAGAATGCCACTTGCTTGTGCCCACTCTATCGCTTCTTCTAGCAAAAAACTTCCCAAACTATTATTCCAATATTTCTTACCAATCACAATAAAGAGATCTCCAATATGACGAACTCTCTTGCGCTGGTCAGCTGTAATATTTACAATACCAGCAATTTCATCATTCAGTAAGGCAAGTAAAGTGATTTGATTTTCCGAGTGAGCCTGTTTATCCAAAAACAACTCCATCTCAGTATCTGTCATCAAAATACCATCCCTATCCAGACTGGTAAAATCTGTCTCCAAACTTACACGATTTAAAAAGGCCACTAATTCAGCCGCATCATTAGGTTCTGCTTCCCTAATAAGCAATTCATACTCCATGTTGAAGCTCCTCTAAGAGTTTTTCTGCACGCAACCCCTTTGCTTGGAAATGTAATCTGCGACCGTCTTCTTCTTTTAGAATTTCCAATTCTAAATAAGTATCTGGTAAGGCATCACCTAAAAGATTCCCCCACTCGATGACAGTCACCCCGCCACCAAAGAGAAATTCATCTAAATCAATAGAATCAGCATCCCCCTCAATACGATAAACATCTAAATGGTAAAGGGGAAGACGACCTTCATACTCTCTTACGATAGTGTAGGTCGGACTCTTAATCATCTGAGTAATCTGTAAACCTTTAGCAAGTCCTTTAGTAAAGGTCGTTTTACCTGCACCCAGTTCTCCAGTTAAGATTAAAACATCATTCTTTTCTAATAGATAACCCAATCGTTCCCCTAAGGCTTGTAGCTCTTCTTCATTTTTTGTGTACATACTCTTATTATACCAAAAACTTTTCTTTTGTGTCTATTTTCCTGCTAAACTTACCATCATAACATCCATAAAAACAGGCTTTCCCTAAAAGAAAATGAGCATAGCAATGACCAATACAAGATCTCGGAAAATATGACCATAAAAGGAAACTTCCTTTTTAACAGAATTTGGGACAAGATAGGCTGCAAAAAACAAACCCAGTCCAATATACATCAGAAGTGATACAATGGTCATTGGATTTCTTAAGAAAAGAAGTGTTGCTAAAATAGTCACCAACACTGTCTTTTTTCTGTCTAGCATAGCAAGAAAATCGCGCATGTATTTTTTCAAGGGTAAAAAAATCAGCAAATCTAGCCCAAATAGAAAGAAAAAGGATGGCAATAAAAAGTCAACTAATTCTTGCTGCAACGTATTTTTGATGAACAAGTTGTCTGACAAAACAAGAACAGCTCCTAACAAATTAATTAAGAGCAAGATACTATAAAAAAGCTTCACCGACTTCTTACTGGCTAGGACACTATGGACTTCTTGCTTACGGGTATAAAGATAATTTACTCCAGCACAGATTCCTGAAACGAAGACCATACTTCCGATGAAAAAAGCTGTACTTTGTTTAAAGGACAAGATGCATTCCTTCCATAGGAAACAGCTACTCAAACTGATTTGAATTAAAGCTAACAAAAATAAGATTCTCATTGATTTCATCTTTTCTCTCCCTTCCTACCAATCATTATACTCGGAGAAAAGAGAGAACTGTTTCCAATCTTCTCAAATGTCTCTTTTAGACGCTAAACAAACATGAGAGACTAATACTCAATGAAAATCAAAGAGCAAACTAGGAAGCTAGCCACAGGTTGCTCAAAACACTGTTTTGAGGTTGCAGATAGAGCTGACGTGGTTTGAAGAGATTTTAGAAGAATATAAATTTGAAATAAGGCTGATAGTATTCATTTCACTATCAGCCTTACAGGTTATTTAACGTTTCAGAAAAACTATAATGTAAAGATTAACTAAACAGTATCTAATTCCTTTAAATAATTTTCTATCTTCATCAACATTAAAGGATTGTTATAAATCTTACATAACTCTTTTGCTTCTATATAATAATTTTTGACTTGTTCTTTGTCTAGAAATTTGGCTCCAGCATTTCCTACAAGAATAAGTAGGGGAGCCAGTTGGTAGCTTGTCTGTCTTTGTTTACATAGTTCAATCGTCTCAAGAGCTTCTTGGATGGCTTCGTTATATTTTTCCTTTGACACTAGATAGTGAGCGTAGTTGTAACGAACTCTGATGTAGCCAAATAAAAACTCTTGCTGCTCAAAATTTTTTGTCTGATATAACTCCATTAAATGAGAGTAGTTTGCCTCATATTCTTGTTCACGACCCACTAAGGAATAGAAATTAGATAGAGTATTCAATACCTTTAAATAAATCAGAGTATTTGAGGAGACTTTTAATAATATATTTTCCAATGAAGAAATAGCCTCACACTTACTGTCATATTGATAGAAATCAATAATAGCTTTAATCCATTCAAGGTAAGTTCGGTCTTCTAGTGTTAGAAAAGTACTTCGTTCAATCTCTATTCTATAAATATATTCCAAATCGTCATAATTTCTATCATCTAATAGTCGAGCAGATAATTGCTTGAAATTAGAGAGGTTAGATTTAATTTCAATTTGTTCATTAAAAAAATAATCTAATGGCACTTCAAGTCGTTGGGAGAGTTTGAACAAAAGGTCTGCGGAGGGAATGAAATGCCCTCTCTCAATTTTACTAATCTGACTTTGTTCACAAATTCCTTCTGCAAGAGTTTGTTGGGAGAGACCTAACTCTTTTCTCTTTACTCTGAATTTCTCTGCGAGTGTATTCATTAAAGATAATAATCCTTCCTATTTGCTTAATTTCATTATAAAATTTTTAGTTCAAAATAGCAAGTTAAAGGAATAAAAAATTCTTTATGGTAATAATAATAATAATAAAGTCAAAAAGAATATAAAAACTTGACTGATTTTCATATGTGTGTTAGAATTAAGCAAAAAGAAAGGAGGTTCACGATATAAGATGAGGAGAAATCGTGGAATTAAAAAAATTGTTATATTTGTATTACTAAGTGTTCTTGCATTTGGTAATACAATTCCCTATCAACAGTTTGTTCAGAAGAATAGACAAATGGTAAAGTTTATAATTTCGCTTCATCTGGTGAGTGAATTTAATATTGGAGGTATACATAAATGAAACTTTTGAAAAAAACTATGCAAGTTGGACTAACAGCAATTTTCTTTGGTTTGCTAGCTACCAATACAGTATTTGCAGATGATTCTGAAGGATGGCATTTTGTACAAGAAAACGGAAGAACCTACTACAAGAAGGGGGAACTCAAAGAAACCTACTGGCGAGTGATTGATGGTAAGTACTATTATTTTGATCCTTTATCTGGAGAGATGGTTGTCGGCTGGCAATATATACCTGCTCCACACGAAGGGGTTACGATTGGTTCTTCTATAAGGCAAGATATTGCTTTTAGACCAGATTGGTTTTACTTTGGTCAAGATGGGGTACTACAAGAATTTGTTGGTAAGCAAGTTTTAGAAGCAAAAACAGCTACAAATGTCAACAAGCATCATGGGGAACAATATAATAGTCCAGCAGAGAAACGAGTCTATTATTTTGAAGATCAACGTAGTTATCACACCTTAAAAACTGGTTGGATTTATGATGAGGGGCACTGGTATTATTTACTGAAGGATGGTGGCTTTGATTCTCGCATCAACAGATTGACTGTTGGGGAGCTAGCACGTGGTTGGGTTAAGGATTTTCCTCTTACATATGATGAAGATAAGCTAAAAGCTGCTCCATGGTATTATCTAGATCCAACAAATGGTATTATGCAAACTGGTTGGCAATATCTTGGTAACAAGTGGTACTACCTCCATTCATCAGGTTCAATGGCAACTGGCTGGTATCAAGAAGGCTCAACTTGGTATTATCTAGATGCTGAAAATGGTGATATGCAAACTGGCTGGCAATATCTTGGTAACAAGTGGTACTATCTTCGTTCATCAGGAGCTATGGCAACTGGTTGGTTCCAGGTCAATGGCAAATGGTACTATGCTTATAGTTCAGGTGCTTTGGCAGTGAATACGACCGTAGATGGCTATTCTGTCAATTATAATGGCGAATGGGTTCGGTAACGAATGCTAATCGTAACTGTAGTTGATACTTAACTTAGTAAAAAGGGCTTTTTTCTACCATTTGTCAACTCTATCAATTTTTAAGAATTAAGGCTCTTTGTTAACTGTAGTGGGTTGAAGAAAAGCTAAGAACGAGAAAGGACGAAGTTAGTCCTTTCTTTTTTATGTGACTATTAGTCAAAAAACGCACCATATCAAAAACTAAAAAGTTTGATATTATGCGTCATTTCTTAAACTAATTTACTATACTTTCTATTCAAATGAGCTTTTAACCAATTGATTGAGCCAATCCACTCTTAAAACCAAAGAGCAATTTCTCGCTTAGCTGACTCTTCTGAATCTGAACCATGTACAACATTTTGGATAACCTCATTTTCTCCAGCAGCTTTTGCAAAATCACCTCGAATAGTGCCTGGTAAAGCTTCTTCTGGACGAGTTGCCCCCATCATGGCCCGCCAAGTTTCGATTACTTTGGGGCCTGAAATGATACCCACAAGAACCGGTCCTGAAGTCATAAATTCACGAATCGGTGGGTAAAAACTCTGACCAACCAAGTCCTGATAGTGCTGGTCAATCAACTCTTCTGAAAGCTGTGAACGCAACTCCAATTTTTCAATTGTAAATCCACGTTGTTCGATGCGTTTTAACACTTCACCTACTAGTCCTCTTTTTACACCGTCTGGTTTAATGATAAAAAATGTTTGTTCCATACCTGTCTCCTTTGTCAGCTTCTTTCTTTTATACTCTTCGAAAATCTCTTCAAACCACGTCAACGTCGCCTTACCGTAGGTATGGTTACTGACTTCGTCAGTTCTATCCACAACCTCAAAACAGTGTTTTGAGCTGACTTCGTCAGTTCTATCTACAACCTCAAAGCAGTGCTTTGAGCAACCTGCGGCTAGTTTCCTAGTTTACTCTTTGATTTTCATTGAGTATTATTTTACCACATTTCATGGAAAAATGGAGAAAGTTTTCAGAAAAGAAAGAGAACCCGAAGGTTCTCCATTCTCTTTTATTCTACTGTTTCTTCCACAGTTTCAACGGCAGTATCCACAACTACTTCTGTTGTTTCTTCGTTTCCTTCTTCCTCTACTGGAGGATTAAGATATTCTTCTTCGTTGATAGCATGTGGTTCAAGGTTACGATAACGGGCCATACCAGTACCTGCTGGGATGATCTTACCGATGATAACATTTTCTTTAAGTCCAAGGAGATGGTCTTTCTTACCACGGATAGCCGCGTCAGTAAGGACACGAGTTGTTTCCTGGAAGGAAGCCGCTGACAAGAAACTGTTTGTTTCAAGTGAGGCTTTGGTAATTCCCATAAGAACTGGGCGACCTGTCGCTGGAACTCCACCTGCGATAAGGACATCTTTGTTGGCATCTGTAAAGTCATTGATATCCATGAGGGTACCCATGAGAAGATCTGTGTCACCTGGATCCATGACACGGACTTTACGGATCATTTGACGAACCATTACCTCGATGTGTTTGTCACCGATTTCTACCCCTTGGCTACGGTAAACTTTTTGTACTTCACCAAGAAGGTAAGTTTCAACTGACAAGACATCACGAACTGCAAGGAGACGTTTTGGTTGGATAGAACCTTCTGTAAGAGCAGCACCACGCGCTACTTGGTCCCCAACTTCTACACGCATACGAGCTGTAAATGGAACGACGTACTCACCTTCACCAGTTTCACCCTTAACAAAGACTTTCTTAGTACGAGTTGATGCATCTTCTTCGATAGCTGTAACTTGTCCTTTAACCTCTGTGATAACCGCTTCCCCTTTAGGATTGCGGGCTTCAAAGATTTCTTGGACACGAGGAAGACCCTGGGTGATATCGGTATTTGAGGCAACCCCACCCGTGTGGAAGGTACGCATTGTAAGCTGTGTACCAGGTTCCCCGATAGATTGGGCAGCGATTGTACCAACTGCTTCACCAACTTCAACCGCATCACCAGTCGCCAAGTTGATACCATAACAGTGACGGCAGACACCGTGACGAGTGTTACATGTAAATACAGAGCGGATAGTCACTTCTTCCACACCAGCATTAACAATTTCACGCGCCTTGTCTTCTGTAATCAACTCATTTGGACCGATAATCACTGCACCAGTTTCTGGATGTTTAACAGTTTTCTTAGTGTAACGACCATTGAGACGCTCTTCGAGTGACTCGATCATTTCTTTTCCTTCTGCGATAGAACGGATCAAGAGACCACGGTCTGTTCCACAGTCATCCTCACGGATGATAACATCTTGGGCAACGTCAACCAAACGACGAGTCAAGTAACCTGAGTCGGCTGTCTTAAGGGCCGTATCAGTCATACCTTTACGGGCACCGTGAGTTGAGAAGAACATTTCCAATACCGACAAACCTTCGCGGAAGTTTGAAAGGATTGGCAATTCCATGATACGTCCGTTCGGAGCCGCCATCAGACCACGCATACCGGCAAGCTGTGAGAAGTTTGAGATGTTACCACGGGCTCCAGAGTCCATCATCATAACGATTGGGTTCTTAGGATCTTGGTTGGCAATCAAGCGTTTCTCAAGTTTTTCACGGGCAGCACGCCATTCAGCTGTAACGGCATTGTAACGCTCATCATCTGTGATCATACCACGACGGAATTGTTTTGTAATTTGTTCTACACGTTTGTGTGATTCTTCAATGATTTCAGCCTTGTCATCAACGACTGGGATATCGGCAATACCCACTGTCAATCCTGCAAGAGTTGAGTGGTGGTAACCGAGGTTCTTCATACGGTCAAGTAGGGCAGAAGTTTCTGTCGTACGGAAACGTTTGAAGATTTCAGCGATGATATTTCCAAGGTTTTTCTTCTTGAATGGAGGGTTGAGTTCAAGTTTGCTGATAGCTTCCTTGATATCTCCACCAAGTGACAAGAAGTATTTAGCAGGAACGCCTTCTGTCAAGTTGGCATTGTTTGGTTCTTGCAAGTATGGTAGACCCTCTGGCATGATGTCATTGAAAAGGATTTTACCAACTGTTGTAAGCAAGACCTTGTGTTTTTGCTCTTCTGTCCATGGTTTGTTGAGACTATCTGTTGCAATACCAACACGTGAGTGGAGGTGAACATAACCATTGCGGTAAGCCATAACCGCTTCGTCACGGTCTTTGAAGACCATTCCTTCACCTTCACGACCAGCTTCTTCCATAGTCAAGTAGTAGTTACCCAAAACCATATCCTGAGATGGAGTAACAACTGGTTTACCATCTTTCGGGTTCAAGATATGCTCAGCAGCGAGCATGAGGATACGCGCTTCTGCTTGGGCTTCTTCTGAAAGCGGTACGTGGATGGCCATTTGGTCCCCGTCAAAGTCGGCATTGTAGGCTTCACAGACAAGCGGGTGCAAGCGAAGGGCCTTACCATCAATCAAGACTGGCTCGAAGGCTTGGATACCCAAACGGTGAAGGGTCGGTGCGCGGTTAAGAAGTACTGGGTGTTCTTTGATCACTTCTTCAAGGATATCCCAGATACGCTCATCTCCGCGTTCGACCAAGCGTTTAGCAGCTTTGACGTTTTGCACGATATCACGTGCAACGATTTCACGCATCACAAATGGTTTAAAGAGCTCGATCGCCATTTCACGTGGCACACCACATTGGTACATCTTAAGAGTTGGACCAACGGCGATAACGGAACGTCCTGAGAAGTCAACACGTTTACCGAGCAAGTTTTGACGGAAGCGTCCTTGTTTACCTTTGAGCATGTGGCTCAATGATTTAAGTGGACGACTACCTGGTCCTGTGATTGGACGACCACGACGACCATTGTCAATCAAAGCGTCAACCGCTTCTTGAAGCATACGCTTCTCATTTTGAACGATGATACCTGGTGCATTCAACTCAAGCAAACGAGCCAAACGGTTGTTACGGTTAATAACACGGCGGTACAGGTCGTTCAAGTCAGATGAGGCAAAACGGCCACCATCCAACTGCAACATTGGACGAAGATCTGGTGGGATAACCGGAAGAATGTTAAGAATCATCCATTCAGGTTTGTTTCCAGACTTGTAAAAGGCATCCAAAACATCCAAACGACGGATGGCTTTGATACGTTTTTGTCCAGTCGCTGTTTTCAACTCTTCTTTGAGTTCAGCAATTTCTTTTTCAAGATCTACTTGTTTCAAGAGGTCTTGGATGGCTTCGGCACCCATCTTGGCAACGAATGATCCATAACCATACTCACGCAAGCGCTCACGGTATTCGCGCTCTGTCATGATAGACTTGTGCTCAAGTGGTGTATCCTTAGGATCAATCACCACATAAGCCGCAAAGTAGATCACTTCCTCGAGGGCACGAGGGCTCATATCAAGGGTCAAGCCCATACGGCTTGGAATCCCCTTGAAGTACCAGATGTGAGATACAGGAGCTTTCAATTCGATATGTCCCATACGCTCACGACGAACTTTCGTACGCGTGACTTCAACCCCACAGCGGTCACAAACAATCCCTCTATAACGAATGCGTTTATATTTACCACAAGCACATTCCCAGTCTTTTGTAGGACCAAAGATGACTTCATCAAAGAGTCCTTCACGTTCTGGTTTCAAGGTACGGTAATTGATTGTTTCAGGTTTTTTGACTTCTCCATAAGACCATGAACGGACTTTACTTGGAGAAGCTAGGGTGATTTGCATACTTTTAAAACGATTTACATCAACCACTATTTCTTCCCTTTCTATTCTAAGTGAACTGCTTATTCTTGTTCAGCAGCTTCTTCTGTTTCTTCCGCTTTTGCTTCTTTCTCAGCTTCTTCAGCTTCAAAGGCTGCTTTAGCCTCTTGGGCTGCTTTTTCGCGGGCTTTTTCAAGATCATCTACGTGGATGACATCTTCGTCCATTCCTTCATCCAAGTCACGAAGTTCCACTTCTTGGTCATCTTCGTCTAGGACACGCATGTCAAGACCAAGAGATTGCAATTCTTTGACAAGAACTCGGAAGGATTCTGGAACACCTGGTTTTGGAATTGGTTTTCCTTTTGTAATAGCTTCATAAGCTTTCAAACGTCCGTTAATATCGTCAGACTTGTAAGTCAAGATTTCTTGAAGGACATTTGACGCACCGTAGGCTTCAAGAGCCCAAACCTCCATCTCACCGAAACGTTGTCCACCAAACTGAGCTTTACCTCCGAGTGGTTGTTGGGTAACGGTTGAGTAAGGTCCGACAGAACGCGCGTGCAATTTATCGTCAACCATGTGGTGGAGTTTGATCATGTACATGACTCCGACAGAAACACGGTTATCAAACGGTTCCCCAGTACGTCCATCGTAAAGGATTGTTTTGGCATCGCTATCCATACCAGCTTCTTTAACAGTTGACCAAAGGTCTTCAGAACTTGCTCCGTCAAAGACTGGTGTTGCGATGTGAATACCAAGAGTACGAGCAGCCATACCAAGGTGGAGCTCCATAACCTGACCGATATTCATACGTGATGGCACCCCAAGTGGGTTCAACATGATATCGACTGGAGTTCCATCTGGAAGGTAAGGCATATCTTCTACGGGAACGATACGAGAGACAACCCCTTTGTTTCCGTGACGTCCGGCCATCTTATCTCCGACCTTGATTTTACGTTTTTGAGCGATGTAGACGCGAACCAGCATGTTAACACCTGATTGCAACTCATCTCCATTTGCACGTGTAAAGATCTTAACATCACGAACAACACCATCGGCACCGTGTGGTACACGAAGAGAAGTGTCGCGCACTTCACGAGACTTGTCTCCGAAGATAGCGTGCAAGAGACGTTCTTCAGCTGAAAGATCCTTCTCACCCTTAGGTGTTACTTTACCTACAAGGATATCACCTTCTTTAACCTCAGCACCGATACGGATAATACCCATTTCGTCAAGGTCTTTGAGGGCATCTTCACCAACGTTTGGAATTTCACGAGTAATTTCTTCAGGCCCAAGCTTTGTATCGCGCGTTTCTGATTCGTATTCTTCAAGGTGGACAGATGTGTAGACATCGTCTTTCACCAAGCGTTCGCTCATGATAACGGCATCCTCGAAGTTGTAACCTTCCCAAGTCATGTAGGCAACGATTGGGTTTTGCCCAAGCGCCATTTCTCCATTTTCCATAGAAGGTCCGTCAGCGATGAAATCACCTTTTTCAACGATATCGCCAACTTTTACGAGAGTGCGTTGGTTATAGGCAGTACCTGAGTTTGAACGACGGAATTTTTGGATGTGGTAAACATCCAATGAACCATCTTCACGACGAACTTCTACCTTGTCAGCATCTGCATAAGTAACTTTACCATCATACTGAGCAATCACAGCAGCTCCTGAATCGTGGGCTGCTTGGTATTCCATACCAGTACCAACGTAAGGTGCTTGAGGATTGATCAATGGCACAGCCTGACGTTGCATGTTAGCTCCCATGAGGGCACGGTTGGAGTCATCGTTTTCCAAGAAAGGAATACATGCTGTCGCAACGGCAACTACCTGTTTTGGTGAAACGTCCATGTAGTCAACAATATTAGCTGGATACTCTTGGTTGACCCCTTGGTGACGTCCCATGACAATCTTCTCAGCAAAGGTTCCATCTTCATTAAGACGAGAGTTGGCCTGAGCTACAGTATATTCATCTTCTTCATCGGCTGTCAACCAAACGATTTCGTTCGTAACAACACCTGTTTCACGGTCAACCTTACGGTATGGTGTTTGAACAAAACCATACTTGTTCAAGTGTCCGTATGATGACAAGTTATTAATCAAACCGATGTTAGGTCCTTCAGGTGTCTCGATTGGACACATACGACCGTAGTGAGTGTAGTGCACGTCACGAACTTCATATCCAGCACGGTCACGTGTCAAACCACCAGGTCCTAAGGCTGACAGACGGCGTTTGTGAGACAACTCAGAAAGTGGGTTGTGTTGGTCCATGAACTGTGACAACTGTGATGAACCAAAGAATTCTTTCACCGCAGCTGTTACAGGACGGATATTGATGATTTGTTGTGGTGTCAAGACTTCGTTGTCCTGAACAGACATACGTTCACGGACATTACGTTCCATACGAGAAAGTCCAAGACGTACTTGGTTGGCAAGCAATTCACCAACCGCACGGATACGACGGTTTCCAAGGTGGTCGATATCATCTACACGGCCAAGTCCTTCAGCCAAGTTGAGGAAGTAGCTCATCTCAGCAAGAATATCTGCAGGAGTGACGATACGAACCTTGTCATCTGGATTAGCATTACCGATGATCGTTACAACACGGTCTGGATCAGTTGGAGCAACAACCTTGAATTTTTGAAGAACAACTGGCTCTGTTACTACGGCAGCATCATTTGGAATGTAGACAATCTTGTTCAAGTCGCCATCCAAATAGCTTTCAATGCTTTCAATCACGCTACGAGTCATGATTGTACCAGCTTCTACCAAGATTTCTCCAGTTTCAGGATCTACCAATGGCTCTGCAATGGTTTGGTTTAGCAAACGTGTTTTAACATTGAGTTTTTTATTGATCTTATAGCGACCAACTGCTGCCAAGTCATAGCGACGTGGGTCAAAGAAACGAGCTACAAGCAAGCTACGTGAGCTTTCAGCAGTCTTAGGTTCACCTGGACGAAGGCGTTCGTAAATTTCTTTCAAGGCTTCGTCGGTACGAGAGTCCATTGGGTTCTTGTGGATATCTTTTTCAACAGTGTTGCGAACCAATTCGCTGTCACCAAAGATATCAAAGATTTCATCATCACCTGAGAAACCAAGCGCACGAACCAAGGTTGTAAATGGAATCTTACGAGTACGGTCGATACGAGTGTAGGCGATATCTTTTGAGTCGCTTTCAAGTTCCAACCAAGCTCCACGGTTAGGGATAACAGTTGAACCGTAGCCCACTTTACCATTTTTATCAACTTTATCGTTAAAGTAAACACCTGGTGAGCGGACCAACTGAGATACGATGATACGTTCACCACCATTGATGATGAAAGTCCCCATTTCTGTCATGATTGGGAAATCACCAAAGAAAACTTCTTGAGTCTTGATTTCGCCTGTTTCTTTATTGATCAAGCGGAAGGTTACAAAAATTGGTGCTGAGTAGCTAGCATCGTGGATACGAGCTTCTTCTAGCGTGTATTTTGGTTCCTTGATTTCATATCCAACAAATTCCAACTCCATGGTGTCTGTAAAGTTTGAAATCGGCAATACATCTTCAAACACTTCCTTAAGACCATGGTCTAGGAAAGCTTTGAATGAATCAGTTTGAATTTCAATCAAATTTGGTAAGTCAAGAACTTCTTTGATTCTTGAAAAACTACGACGGGTACGATGTTTCCCGTATTGAACGTCATGTCCTGCCAAGATGATTCTCCTTTGTAAATAAGTTCCAAGCCTATCAATCAGGCTTTTCTAATCGTCATATGGTTATAAAACCCCTATCACCGTGTCCTCTTGGTGAATTTTCAGAATCTTTAAGTCTTTGTTACAAATGGTCAAAATCCTGAAAAAAAGCACAAAAAGAGCAGCTAAATCTGACTTTTTCAGAAGATTTAACTGCTGTGAGTCTTATCTGGACAATATTTCAGACAAAACCTACGACAAATGATTATTTACATTATATCCTATTTAGCTAGATTTTTCAAGGGGATTGACGATTTTTTGATAAAATCTTTTCCTATAAAAAATTAAATTCAACTATTGATTTACGAAGTCCATTTTCAGCCCAATTATCTACGAAGAATATAGTAAATTACAGTTATCCTATTTTATCTTGGCCCGTTTTTCTTGACTTTACTTGCTTTTTCTTTTAATATATATGTATAAATATATAAGGAGGTTTGTTATGGATATTTTGCTTTCTGAAACAGAACAAAATCTGCTAGTGTTACTGGAAGAATTAACCAAACACCATGATTGGATAGAGCTCCCAGTCTTGGCTGAAAAGCTAAATTTTTCAACAGAAGAATTGCAAGAACACCTTTTTAAGCTTGAGCAATTATTTCCAAACCTCCTGCTTCAATCAACAAAAGAAGGTATTCAGTTGCAGTTTGAAGCCCGAAACTCCTTAGACCCTAGGATTGCTATCTTTGAACAATCTAAAACCTACTCTTTTTTGAACCGTCTCTTTTTCAAAGAGGGACAATCACTTGACCAAATAGGTCAGGAACTTATAATTGGCTGCGAACAAGTTCAGGAAATCATCCAGCATCTAAATACTAAACTCCCGCAACATTATGGCATCAGCATACAACTTTCCCCTTTACTCATGGAGGGAACAGAAGAGAACATTCGCGCCTTTTATCTAGACTATTTTAGCCAAAGTTACAGTTTTCTTGATTGGCCCTTTCCGTCTATTTCTGAAGAATCACTCACTCACTTGATTCAGCTATTTTTGAACGCCCAACAAGTTTCACTCACCCTCAGCAGTCTACGGCAAATCAAATATACCCTAGCTATCAATCTAGAGCGGTTTAATATGAGTCATTTGATTGAAAATCCTACTCCCCTTTTAACCAGTCACTACAGCTCTCTCATGCAAATTCCGCAATTTGAACAAGATATCAAAAAGCTGGCTAAAAAACTCCATCTTGAACCTACAAAGAAAACACTGGAACAGCTATTTTCAAACCCAATCAAATCTTTTCAAAGCACAAACAATCCTAACAATGGAGCACTGGATGACATTCATCAGATTCAAAAATCCTATCGTTTATTGAGTCAAATCTTAGAAGAATTATCTAAAGAATTTCACCTACAGATTGAAAATCGCGAGGAATTGATTTGGCTCCTCCACTACACTGCCCAAGCTGATTTCTTCCATTTACTCAACAATCAGTCTCTCGACAAACAGAAATCCCAGATTTTAAGCAATTATCAAGCAGAACTTCCAAAACTATTTGAAGTAAGTCAACACAAATTTCAATCTTATCTGACTGAGATGGGACTAAACAGTAAGCCAAGTAAGCAACAAGAGATGGTCTACACCTTCACTATCCAAGGGCATCGAATTTTAGTCCAACTGCTTCTAAAACTTCCCAAAATACGTGTTTTGGTCATTAGTCATCTGGATAACCATCACGCACAAAGCCTAATCGACACCCTAACTCACTACGGCAACAATCTCTATCTATTTGATTCTTGGGAAGAATCTACGATTTCTTTCTCGATTCTCAATCAAATTCCGCACGATATTGTTATCACTACCTTTCCTGTCACTAACTCTCCTAAACCAATTATCTACAATCGTAACTTCTCTACTTCAGAATTATTCCTCCATCTCCACCTTCTGGCTTCTCAAATTCATAAAGAAAGACTAGCTGAGTCGTAACAGAAAATCTGTTGCGATTTTTCTTTTGTTCCAATTTTAAGAAAACGCTTGCATATTGTTTTACTACATGCTATACTGATATAGAAATTTATTGATTGGAGAATGATTATGAGAAAAACACCATCTCACACTGAGAAAAAAATGGTTTACAGCATCCGTTCCCTCAAGAATGGAACTGGTTCTGTCCTTATCGGCGCAAGCCTTGTCCTACTTGCTATGGCTACACCAACTATCTCAGCCAACGAAAATACTACAACTAGTACAGAAGCTTCGAACACTATTGTTCAACCAACTACTGGTACAGCTGACAGCTCTGGTAAGAACGAAAGCGATTTTTCTTCACCTAACAATGCAAACGCTTCCCTAAAAAAAGAAGAAGCTCCTGCAACAGAGACACTTAGTCCTGCTGCAAGCCCAGCTGATGCACCACCACAAACCGGGCAAGATCGTTCAAGTGAGGCAACTACTTCTACGAGTCCAGTAACAACTGAAACTAAGGCCGAAGAGCCAATCGAAGACAATTACTTCCGTATCCACGTCAAAAAACTTCCTGAAGAAAACAAGGATGCTCAAGGACTATGGACTTGGGACGATGTTGAAAAACCTTCTGAAAACTGGCCTAACGGAGCTTTGTCCTTTAAGGATGCCAAAAAAGATGACTACGGCTACTACCTAGATGTCAAATTAAAGGGAGAACAAGCCAAAAAAATTAGCTTCCTCATCAATAATACAGCCGGAAAAAATCTAACCGGCGATAAATCGGTAGAAAAACTGGCACCAAAGATGAATGAGGCTTGGTTGGACCAAGATCACAAGGTTTTCTCTTACGAGCCACAACCTGCAGGAACTATTCGCGTCAACTACTACCGTACAGATGGCAACTATGACAAGAAATCTCTCTGGTACTGGGGAGATGTGAAAAATCCAAGTAGTGGTGAATGGCCTAACGGAACAGACTTTACGGCTACAGGCAAATATGGTCGCTATATCGATATTCCACTCAAAGATGCAGCTAAAGATCTTGGATTTTTATTACTAGACAGAAAGAAACAAGGAGACGATGTGAAAATCCGTAAAGAAGATTATAAGTTCACAGATTTAAAAAACCATAGCCAAATTTTCCTAAAAGATGATGACGAAACCATCTACACCAACCCCTACTATGTGCACGATATCCGCATGACAGGAGCTCAACACGTAGGAACTTCTAGCATTGAAAGTAGTTTTTCAACACTTGTCGGTGCTAAAAAAGAAGATATCCTCAGACACTCCAACATCACTAATCATCTAGGAAACAAAGTAACTATCACTGATGTTGCAATAGATGAAGCTGGTAAGAAAGTGACCTACAGCGGAGATTTCTCTGACACAAAACATCCTTATACCGTTAGCTACAATTCCGACCAATTCACTACCAAAACAAGCTGGCGTCTTAAAGATGAGACTTACAGCTATGATGGCAAACTTGGAGCCGACCTCAAAGAAGAAGGAAAACAGGTTGATTTGACCCTCTGGTCACCAAGTGCTGATAAGGTTTCTGTTGTTATCTACGACAAGAATGACCCTGAAAAAGTGGTTGGAACTGTCGCTCTTGAAAAAGGGGAAAGAGGAACTTGGAAACAAACTCTAGATAGCACAAACAAACTAGGCATCACAGATTTCACTGGCTACTATTATCAATACCAAATCGAGCGTCAAGGTAAAACTGTTCTTGCACTCGATCCTTACGCTAAATCCCTCGCTGCTTGGAATAGTGACGATGCTAAGATTGACGATGCCCATAAAGTGGCTAAAGCTGCCTTTGTAGATCCAGCTAAACTAGGACCTCAAGACTTGACTTATGGTAAGATTCGCAACTTCAAATCGCGCGAAGATGCTGTCATCTATGAAGCTCATGTGCGTGACTTCACTTCAGATCCTGCCATCGCAAAAGATTTGACTAAGCCATTTGGTACTTTTGAAGCCTTTATCGAAAAACTAGACTACCTCAAAAACTTGGGTGTAACCCACATCCAGCTCCTTCCAGTCTTGTCTTACTACTTTGTCAATGAGTTGAAGAACCACGAACGCTTATCTGACTATGCTTCAAGCAACAGCAACTACAACTGGGGATATGACCCTCAAAACTACTTCTCATTGACTGGTATGTACTCAAGCGATCCTAAGAATCCAGAAAAACGAATCGCAGAATTCAAAAACCTCATCAACGAAATCCACAAACGTGGCATGGGAGCCATCCTGGACTTAGTTTATAACCATACAGCCAAAGTAGATATCTTTGAAGATTTGGAACCAAACTACTACCACTTTATGGATGCTGACGGAACACCTCGAACTAGCTTTGGTGGTGGACGTTTGGGGACAACTCACCATATGACCAAACGCCTCCTAGTTGATTCTATCAAATATCTAGTTGATACCTACAAAGTGGATGGATTCCGCTTCGATATGATGGGAGACCATGACGCCGCTTCTATCGAAGAAGCTTACAAGGCTGCACGCGCCCTCAATCCAAACCTCATCATGCTGGGTGAAGGTTGGAGAACCTATGCTGGTGATGAAAATATGCCTACTAAAGCTGCTGACCAAGATTGGATGAAACATACCGATACTGTCGCTGTCTTCTCAGATGACATCCGTAACAACCTCAAATCTGGTTATCCAAATGAAGGTCAACCTGCCTTTATCACAGGTGGCAAGCGTGATATCAACACTATCTTCAAAAATCTGATTGCTCAACCAACCAACTTTGAAGCTGACAGCCCTGGAGATGTCATCCAATACATCGCAGCCCATGATAACTTGACCCTCTTTGACATCATCGCTCAGTCTATTAAAAAAGACCCAAGCAAGGCCGAGAACTATGCTGAAATCCACCGTCGTTTGCGACTTGGAAATCTCATGGTCTTAACAGCTCAAGGAACTCCATTTATCCACTCTGGTCAGGAATATGGTCGCACCAAACAATTCCGTGACCCAGCCTACAAGACTCCAGTAGCAGAGGACAAAGTTCCAAACAAATCTCACTTATTGCGTGATAAGGACGGCAATCCATTTGACTATCCTTACTTCATCCATGACTCTTACGATTCTAGCGATGCTGTCAACAAATTTGACTGGACTAAAGCTACAGATAGAAAAGCATATCCTGAAAATGTCAAGAGTCGTGACTATATGAAAGGATTGATTGCCCTTCGTCAATCTACAGATGCCTTCCGACTCAAGAGTCTTAAAGATATCAAGGACCGTGTCCACCTCATCACTGTCCCAGGCCAAAATGGTGTGGAAAAAGAAGATGTAGTGATTGGCTACCAAATCACTGCTCCAAACGGAGATATCTACGCAGTCTTTGTCAATGCGGACGAAAAAGCTCGCGAATTTAATTTGGGAACTGCCTTTGCACATCTAAGAAATGCTGAAGTTTTAGCAGATGAAAACCAAGCAGGACCAGTTGGAATTGCCAACCCGAAAGGACTTGAATGGACTGAAAAAGGCTTGAAATTGAATGCCCTTACAGCTACTGTTCTTCGAGTCTCTCAAAGCCGTCCAGCTATGGAAGATAAACCAAAATCTGACCTTCCGAATTCTAGACAAGAACAAAGTCAAGGTCAAGGTCAAGGTCAAGAGCAAGAGCACAGTACAAGTAATATTCCAAACCTATCAAACAAACCTGAACATCAAAATCCAGATCCAGATCCAGCTCCACAAACTAAACCTGATTCTGCAAAACCAGATGAAAAAGTAGCTGATTCAGAAGATAAACCTAGCCAAGCTACAACTGATTCACAAGCTGAACAACCAGCACAAGAAGCACAACCATCATCTGTAAGTGAAGCTATTCAAAACGGAGCTGTAGAAAACTCTAGCAAGGAAAATATACCTGCAACCCCAGCTAAACAAGCTGAACTTCCAAATACAGGAACCAAAAACGATCGCAAACTCCTGTTGGCAGGAATCAGCCTCCTTGCCCTTCTAGGTCTCGGGTTCTTGCTAAAAAACAAAAAAGAGAACTAAACTAGCCCTCCTATAGAAAAATCCCCCAAGCATTAAGTCTAGGGGGATTATTTTTGTACAATATTTGTGGTTATAATACATTTGATTAGTATTTTTTATTAAGCCTCTTTCATGGCAAAATAAGCTCGTACTTTTGGAGCCACTTGCGTGCCGAAGAGTTCAATAGCTCTCAGAACCTGGTCATGAGGCATGGAACCAAGCGGTAGATGGAGCATGAAGCGGTCCAATCCTAAATCCTCTATCATGCGAATCAATTTTTCTGCCACCTGATCTGGATTGCCCACAAACATAGCGCCATTTGGCCCAACTTGCTCCAAATATTGCTCATAACGCAACTCCTGCCAATGCGGACGGTCTTTGGAAATAGCATCCACCACTTGCTTGGTCGGATGGAAATAATCTTTCACAGCCTGCTCGCCATCTTCAGCAATCCAACCCCAAGAATGAGCTCCAACCTTTAGTTCCTGACTGGCATAACCCGCTTCGCTCCCAATCTCACGATAAGCCTGAATCAACTTTTTAAAATAACGAGGGTTACCACCAATAATGGCATAGACAATCGGTAGACCTGCCTGAGCAATCTTCACTGTTGATTCGACATGACCACCTGTCGCTATCCACAAGGGTAATTTGTCCTGAACTGGACGGGGGTAAACTTCTTTGCCAGAGATTATTTGGGTCAATCGCCCTTGCCAGTCTAGTTTGGTCTTTTCATTGACTAACTGGAGCAAGGCCAATTTCTCATCAAAAAGGGCTTCGTAGTCTTTTAAATCATAGCCAAACAAGGGGAAAGATTCCGTGAAAGAACCCCTTCCAGCCATAATCTCTGCACGTCCATTTGACAAAGCATCGATAGTAGCATATTGTTGGAACAAGCGAATCGGATCCATACTTGAGAGAATGCTGACTGCACTGGTCAAACGGATTTTCTTGGTATTGACTGCCCCAGCTGCCAGGACAATCTCTGGCGCAGATACCGCAAAATCCGCTCGATGGTGCTCACCAATCCCATATACATCCAAACCAACCTTGTCAGCCAGTTCAATCTCTGCCACCAACTGGCGAATACGTTCGGCATGACTGTAAGCTTGCCCAGTCCCTTCAAGCTCCGTTGTTTCCCCAAATGTTGAAATTCCCAATTCTACCATTGCGATTCTCCTTGTCTACCTCTGTCCTTCATTTTGAAAAATTATTCTAACACGAATCTTGAGTACAAGCAACCAATTTGCTCACAAGAAAAAGCCTAGATAAACTAGACTTTTTTAACTTATTCTACCGTTACTGACTTAGCAAGGTTACGTGGCTTGTCCACATCAAGTCCACGGTGTAGGGTTGCAAAGTAAGCGACCAATTGTGTTGGTACGACCATTGAGATTGGTGAGAGGTAAGGATGTACGGTCGTAAGAACGATGTCGTCTGTATCTTTGGCAACATTTTCTTCTGCGATAGTGATAACCTTGGCACCACGGGCTGCGACCTCTTGGATATTTCCACGAGTATGGTTGGCAAGGACTGGATCTGACAAGAGGGCCAAAACAGGCGTTCCTTCTTCAATCAAGGCAATAGTTCCGTGCTTGAGCTCTCCTGCCGCAAAGCCTTCACACTGGATGTAAGAAATCTCTTTGAGTTTAAGGCTTGCTTCCATAGCTACGTAGTAATCTTGACCACGCCCAATATAAAAGGCGTTGCGAGTTGTTTCAAGAAGCTCACGAACCTTGGCTTCGATGGTTTCTTTCTCTGAAAGAGTTGATTCGATAGACTGAGCTACAATTGACAATTCATGCACCAAATCAAAGGCTTGCGCTTTGGCATTACCATTTGCTTCTCCTACTGCTTTTGCCAGGAAGGCAAGGGCTGCAATTTGCGCTGTATAGGCCTTGGTTGATGCCACGGCAATTTCAGGACCTGCATGAAGAAGCATGGTATGGTTGGCTTCACGTGAAAGGGTCGAACCAGGTACGTTTGTCACTGTCAAGCTTGGGATTCCCATTTCATTAGCCTTCACCAAAACCTGACGGCTATCCGCTGTTTCACCAGACTGGCTGATAAAGATGAAGAGTGGTTTCTTGCTGAGAAGTGGCATGCCGTAGCCCCATTCAGATGAGATTCCAAGTTCAACTGGCGTATCTGTCAATTCTTCCAGCATCTTCTTAGAAGCAAATCCTGCGTGGTAAGATGTTCCAGCTGCAAGGATGTAGATGCGATCTGCATCTTGAACAGCCTTGATGATAGCTGGGTCTACGACAACTTGACCAGCCTCATCTGTATAGGCTTGGATGAGTTTACGCATAACAGTTGGTTGCTCGTCAATTTCCTTGAGCATGTAGTAAGGGTAAGTTCCCTTACCGATATCTGACAAATCTAGCTCAGCAGTGTAGCTAGCACGCTCACGACGATTTCCATCATAGTCTTGCACTTCGACGCTATCAGCCTTGACGATTACCAACTCTTGGTCATGGATTTCCATGTATTGGTTGGTTTCACGAATCATAGCCATAGCATCTGAGCAGACCATGTTATAGCCTTCCCCAAGCCCAATCAAAAGTGGTGATTTATTTTTAGCTACGTAGATGACTTCAGGATCTTGTGAGTCAACCAAAGCAAAGGCATAAGAACCACGGATGATATGAAGGGCTTTTTTGAAGGCTTCAAGAACTGACAAGCCATCTTCTTCCGCAAATTTTCCAATCAAGTGAACGGCGATTTCCGTATCTGTTTGCCCCTTGAAGTGGTGACCTGCAAGGTATTCCTCCTTGATTTCAAGGTAGTTTTCAATCACCCCATTGTGAACCAAGACAAAACGTTCTGTCTCAGAGCGGTGTGGGTGAGCATTGTCCTCAGTTGGTTTCCCGTGAGTTGCCCAACGAGTATGTCCGATACCAGTTGTTCCCTCAACACCAGCTGTCTTAGCAGACAATTCTGCGATACGACCAACAGCCTTCACCAAATGGTTCTCAGCACCACCTAGGACAAAAATCCCCGCAGAATCATAGCCACGGTATTCGAGCTTCTCAAGCCCTTGAATCAAAATATCAGTTGCATTTGTGTTTCCAACAACACCAACAATTCCACACATAGTATATACGACACAGGCAAGCTGTGCTTTCCCCTTAAAATTGGTATAGTCTAATTCCTCTTTTATAGAATCAGCAAAAACAGTATATACTTGTTTCTTTCACTTGTCAAGAGTAAAAATTGGTATAGTTCATATCAACTTCTTATAAATAAAAAACTCTGACCAATTAGGACAATCAGTCAGAGTCTTTCTTAAAATCCATTATTATCGCTTAACTCCTTGAACCAGTGCCCTGATTTCTTCACACGACGTTCTTGCGTTTCCAAGTCTAGTTCGACCAAACCATAGCGATTTTTATAGCTGTTGAGCCATGACCAGCAGTCAATAAAAGTCCAAATCAAGTAGCCCTTACAATTGGCCCCATCTTCAATAGCACGGTGCAGTTCACGAAGATGACCTTTTACAAAGTCAATACGATAATCATCTTGAATCATTCCATCTTGACGGAATTTTTCCTCTCCTTCAACACCCATACCATTCTCAGTCAACATCCACTCGATATTACCATAATTTTCCTTGATATTTTGGGCAATGTCATAAATCCCTTGCTCATAAATCTCCCAGCCACGATGAGGATTGATTTTACGTCCAGGCATCACATAAGGCTCGTAAAAATGTTCTGGTAAGAGTGGACTCTCTGGATGCTTGGCAAATCGAGGTGCCATAACACGCAAAGGTTGATAGTAGTTGACACCAAGGAAGTCTACCGTATTGTCACGAATGAGCTCCAACTCCTCCTCTGTAGCATCAGGCAAGAGACCTTGTTCATGCAAGATTTCCACCAACTCCTGTGGATAAGTCCCCAAAACAGACGGATCTAAGAAAGATTGGGCCTGAAAAAGATCCGCAATACGAGCAGCCTTGACATCAGCAGGATGCTGGCTACGTGGATAAGCCGGTGTCAAGTTGAGGACAATCCCAATCTTAGAGTCAGGCAAGAGTTCATGACAGGCCTTAACCGCCCGACTGCTGGCCAATTGTGTATGATAAGCTACTTTAACGGCTGCCTCTGCATCCACCTTATGTGGATAATGGGCATCGTAAAAATAGCCAAATTCTACTGGAACGATTGGCTCGTTAAAGGTAATCCATTGATCCACTAAATCTCCATAAGTCTCAAAACAGAAACGAGCATAGTCTTCATAGGCTGAAACTGTCGCCTTATTTTCCCAACCATCACCAGCTTCTTGAAGAGCAAAAGGCAAGTCAAAGTGGTAGAGATTGACTAAAAGACGAATCCCTTTGGCCTTAATAGCCTCAAAAACCTTACGATAGAAATCCACACCTTGAGGATTGACTTTTCCACAGCCTTGTGGAAAAATCCGTGACCACTGGATAGAAGTCCGAAAGGCTGTGTGACCAGTCTCTAACAAAAGCTCAATATCCTGCTCCCAGTTTTCATAAAAGGTCGATGTCTTATCTGGACCAATCCCATTATAGTAACGATTTGGCTCCACCTGGTACCAATAATCCCAGAGATTATCTCCCTTAGCATCACCAGCTACACGTCCTTCTGTCTGCGGTCCAGAAGTAGAGGACCCCCAGACAAAATCCTTTGGAAATCTTAGCATACATTTACCTCTTTATCTACTCATTTTTCCTATTATACAGAAAAAACAAGGTAAAAACTAGTTACATTTTTTCCTTGTTTTTCTTCTGATTATAGTTTTTATTTCTTGCTGAGGATTTCAAGCGTTTCAAGTAAGTTATCTGCATGAACTTCGATAGTATCACCAGTCGCTTTAATCTTCACTTCTACGATACCATCGGCCGCTTTCTTCCCAACAGTGATGCGGATTGGCAATCCAATCAAGTCACTGTCACTGAATTTAACACCAACACGTTCGTTACGGTCATCTGTCAAGACTTCGTAACCAGCTCCCATCAAGCTTGCTTCAAGCTTTTCTGTCAAGGCTTGTGCTTCTTCATCCTTGACATTGACAGTGATCAAGTGCACATCAAATGGTGCCAATTCTTTAGGGAAGTTGATTCCCCAAGCGTAACGGTATTCACCTTTTGGCGTTTTGTTAACAAAGAGGCGAGCGTGTTGCTCCATCACTGCTGAAAGGAGACGGCTGACACCGATACCGTAACATCCCATGATAATTGGCACAGCACGGCCATTTTCATCTAAAACATCTGCTCCCATGCTTGCTGAATAGCGAGTGCCAAGTTTGAAGATGTGACCAATTTCGATACCACGCGCAAAGTTAAGGACACCTTGTCCGTCTGGAGAAATTTCACCCTCACAAACTTCACGGATATCCACATATTCCGCAGTAAAGTCACGACCTGGGTTCACACCAGTCAAGTGGTAGCCATCTTCGTTAGCACCCACAACTGCATTGCGAACATCTTGCACCTTACGGTCTGCAATGATTTTAACATCCTCTGGCAAACCAACTGGGCCAAGTGAACCAAAACCTGCTTGAACAAGATTCGCCACTTCTTCTTCGCTAGCAACGTCAAAGAAATCTGCTCCCAAATGGTTTTTCAACTTAACTTCGTTGAGTTGATCATTTCCAACTAGAAGGGCTGCAACAAGCTCACCATCTGCCATGTAGAAGAGGGTTTTAATCGTTTGTTCTTCTGGAACATTGAGGAAGGCTGCGACTTCATCGATTGACTTAACATCCGGCGTTGCAACACGAGTCACTTCTTCTTCAGCGACAACACGGTTGCTTGGTTTGTACTCGTTTGTTGCCATTTCCAAGTTGGCCGCATAGCTAGATTCACTTGAGTAGGCGATGGTATCTTCACCAGAAACCATCCATTTAAGCAATTCTGCCTTGATTTCTTCTTGCACTTCTGCAGGAATTTCGTCAAATGAAGCAACTGACTTGTCCAAGACAACCCAGCGGTCAAGGTCTGTACGAGCAGGTGTAATGGCCATAAATTCTTGGCTGTCCTTACCACCCATGGCTCCGCCGTCACCAATGATAGCCTTGAAGTCTAAACCACTACGAGTGAAAATACGCTCATAAGCAGCCTTATACTCATCATAAACACTGTCCAAGCTATCATAGTTAGCGTGGAAACTATAAGCATCCTTCATGATAAACTCACGTGTACGAAGAAGTCCATTACGTGGGCGTTTTTCATCACGATACTTAGGCTGGATTTGGTAAAGGTTAAGTGGCAATTGCTTGTAAGACTTAACAGAATCACGGACAATAGCTGTAAAGGTTTCTTCGTGAGTTGGACCTAGGATAAAGTCTGATTTTTCACGGTTTTTTAGTTTGTAAAGGTCTTCACCATAGGTTTCGTAACGACCTGATTCGCGCCACAATTCTGCACTGAGGAGGGCAGGAGCCAACATCTCAACGGCACCAATCTTATCAAATTCTTGGCGCATGATGTTTTTGGCTTTTTCAATCACACGATTGGCAAGTGGTAGGTAAGAATAAACACCTGCAGAAACTTGACGAACATAACCAGCTCGCAACATGAGAGCGTGGCTGATAACTTGAGCATCGCTTGGCATTTCGCGAAGCGTTGGGATAGGCATTTTACTTTGTTTCATAATATTCCTCGATTATCTAAAAAAGAGTCGCATGATGTCATTCCAGGTCACAGCAATCATCAAGACAACCATGATGACCACTCCGGCCAAGGTGACATAGGTTTCAATTTCTTGTTTCAATGGTTTGCGTCGGATGGCTTCTAGGATATTGAGCACAATCTTACCACCATCCAGAGCTGGAATCGGAATAAGATTAAAAATCCCAATATTGATGGAAATTATTGCCAAGAAGTACAAGACATTCTCAATTCCATTTTTAGCGGCATCACTACTTGCCTTAAAGATAGCAACAGGTCCACCTAGCTTGTTCAAATCCGGTTGGAAAATCAGATTTTTCAGAGCTGATAGAATTCGTAGGGCCGAGTCAGCAGCAGTTGTAAAACCACCTACAAACATAGATACAAAATCTGACTTAATCCCCGGTTGAACACCTAGAAGGTAACGACCTTGACTTTCTTCCGGAGTAACAGTGACTTGTTTGTCACTACCCTTTTCAGAAATAGTCACATCCAAGGTCGGGGCCGTCTTATCTTTGGTTTCTGATTCCACAGCCTGAATCAAGCTTTCCCAGTTGTTAATCTCATGTGAGCCAATCTTGGTAATTTGTGCCGTTTCTGGTACTCCCACCTTAGCCAAGGCCCCTTGAGGCATGACATGAAACTGGTTGGTATCAACATCTTTGACACCCCCCTGCATAAAGATTAAAATCCAAAAAACAAGGACACCTAAGATAAAGTTGTTCATAGGACCTGCAAAATTGGTAATGAGTTTCCCCCAGATAGTCGCATTTTGATATTGCACATCCAAAGGAGCAATCCGAACCTCAGTTCCATCTGATTCTACAACTGTTGCATCGTGATTCACTGCAAATGTTTTTTCTTCTTCCAGAACCAAACCCTTGATAAAGAGCTTGTCTTCAAAGTCAAACTGAGTCACCTGCATAGGGAGGGCTGTTTGATCCAATTTTTTACCTGAGAGATTGATGCGTTTAACTTTACCATCATCAGTAAGGGTCAAACTGACAGGAGTTCCTGTCTTGATTTCAGTCGTATCATCACCCCAACCAGCCATACGGACATAGCCACCCAGAGGCAAGATTCGAATGGTATAGGCCGTCCCGTCCTTACCAATGTGAGCAAAGATTTTGGGTCCCATACCGATGGCAAATTCACGCACTAGAATTCCTGATTTCTTGGCAAAGTAGAAGTGTCCGAACTCGTGCACCACTACAATAATCCCAAAAACCAGAATAAAGGTTAAAATTCCGAGCATTCTATCTTCCTTTCTCTAAAAGAGTCCAAATAAGTGCATGATTGGAAATACAAGCAACATACTATCGAAACGATCCAAAACACCACCATGTCCAGGGATAAATTTCCCAGAATCCTTGACACCAAAGTGACGCTTGATCGAACTTTCTAGTAAATCACCAAATTGTCCAGCAATGCTGAAGAAAATAGCAAAGACTGACATCTTGTAAATTCCATACGGAAGAGCAACTGTCCTATCAAAAATCATAAAGACAATTGTTACCAAGATAGCTCCTAAAATACCACCAAAAGATCCCTCAAAGGTTTTATTGGGTGATACCCTTGGCGCTAATTTTCGTTTACCGTATCTCATCCCTACAAGATAAGCACAACTATCTGTTGCCCAAACAATACACAAGGCTAACAGTGCCTTATCTAAACCTGCAATTCTAGCATCTAATAGAGCATTAAAACCAAAGCCCACATAGAAGCTCATAGCAAGAGGGAAAACAGCATCCTCAATCGTATAGGACTTGCTAAAAACAGTCGTTCCTAACATGATTGAAATCAACACACTATAAGCCACCACATTCCCATCAACTGGCAAAAAAGTCAGATAATTCTCCAAGGGAATGGTCAAGGCAAAGGTTGCAAAGAGGGTCAAGAGCCCCTCCATAGTCATGGTCTCTAAACCTCTCATCTTCAAAAGTTCATGCATGGCTAGCATGGCTATGATTCCGATGGCGATCTGAAGCAAAAGGCCCCCAATCATTAAAATTGGTAGGAAAATAGCCAGGGCAATCCCTGCGAACAAGGTTCTTTTTTGTAAATCCTTTGTCATATCTCCTCCTAAACTCCTCCAAATCGGCGATGACGACGATTGTAGGCAAGAATAGCTTCCTGCAAGGCTACCTCATCAAAGTCAGGCCACAAGGTGTCCGTAAAATAGAGCTCACTATAGGCCCCCTGCCATGGAAGGAAATTGCTCAAACGCAATTCTCCACTAGTACGGATAATCAAGTCTGGGTCTCGTAGGTCCTTAGGCAAATGATGGGTAAAGAGATAGTTGCCAATCAAGTCCTCTGTAATGTCACCTGGGTTGATTTTGGCATCTAAAACATCCTGGGAAATCAACTTAAGAGCCTGTGTGATCTCAGCACGTCCACCATAGTTGAGGGCAAAATTCAGAATCAAACCTGTGTTGTTCTTAGTCAATTCCTCAGCCTTGGTTAGAGCTTCAAAAGTTTGCTTAGGCAGGCGGTCTGTCTCCCCAATCATTTGAATCTTAACATTATTCGCATGCAATTCCGGGACATAATTATCATAAAACTCTACTGGCAAGTTCATGATAAACTTGACTTCCTGATCGGGGCGGGTCCAATTTTCCGTAGAAAAAGCATAAACTGTAATAACCTTAACCCCCAGTTTATTGGCTGCCTTGGTCACAGTTTGCAACGCTTCCATGCCTGCCTTGTGTCCGAAGACTCGCGGTTGCATACGTTTTTTAGCCCAACGGCCATTGCCATCCATGATGATGCCGATATGAGCAGGAACCTGTGTCGGAACCTCTACTTCCACAGCCTTATCTTTCTTAAAAAATCCAAACATGATCTTATTCCTATTCAAAAATCTATCGTTTCATTATACCATATTTCCCCATTTTCTTCTATCACTAAGCTATTTATTCTCAGGCACAAAGCCTACTTTTCAAAAAAAATAAGTCGCCTGATTGGGCGACTCTATTTTTATAGGGAGATTATTATGAAAAAGTTTTAGGAGTTTAAGTTAAGGTCTTCTTAACTTATGGACTTAGTATACACTCCCTAGCTTAAAGTTTCCTTAAGTATTTTTAAAAATCAAATTTTTCCATTTCTCCTGCCAATTTTTCTTGGATAAACGTGTTTGATAGAGTTCCATTCGGTCTTCATTCTCTAAAAAATGAGAAGTTGGACGAACTTGAAAATTCAAAATATCCTCCAAACCATAAGGTGCATAGAGCTCAAAATCCAATTCTTCATTCAAGCGTAGTCCAACAGCCGTACATCGTTCTGGATACTTACTCATAGCATCACAAGAGCTGCTATAGGGAGCAGTATGCGGGCTATGCTGGTGCATATAGACCTGATTTTTCAATTCCCACTGGTACTGAGGAAAGTCCTCTCTCAGCTTTTTCTCCAGTAATAAGGTTTCCTCATAAGAAATATCTGAATCAAAGAAAATCACATCTACATCTGTTTCACAGTCAAAAGGTGATTTATCTGACAAGAGATTCCAGATGAAATTTCTGACAGAACCTGCTGCCAACCACGAGTCTTTCAGACCAAGGTCTCGTATGATCGTCAGAATAGCCATCATATCCAGATTTTCTCTGAAAGCTTCTAGAATTTCTTGCTTATTTTTCATTGTATTCATACCCCAAATGCTCATAAGCCTTAGCCGTTGCCACCCGTCCAGACCGTGTTCGCATGATAAAACCTTTTTGAATCAAGTAAGGCTCATACATATCTTCCACTGTCTCACGCTCTTCTGCTATGTTAACAGAAAGAGTTCCTAGACCAACAGGACCACCACCGTACATCTCAATCATGGTGCGAAGGATTTTTTGATCCACATAGTCCAAACCTTCATGGTCAACATCCAACATGGTCAAAGCCTTATCGGTAATAACATCATCGATAACCCCATCCCCCATTATCTGGGCAAAATCGCGCACGCGCTTGAGGAGACGATTGGCAATACGAGGAGTCCCACGACTACGCAAGGCCAACTCAGAAGCTGCCTCATGAGTAATTTCCATCTCAAAAATATCTGCCGTCCGCTCGACAATTTCTGTCAAATCAGTATGGGCATAATACTCCATGTGACCTGTAATTCCAAAACGTGCCCGTAGTGGATTTGAGAGCATACCAGCCCGAGTCGTCGCACCAATCAAAGTGAAAGGTGGCAACTCCAAATGAACACTGCGACTGCCTTCACCAGCCCCAATCATGATATCGATGTAGAAGTCCTCCATGGCACTATAAAGCACTTCTTCCACTGACATAGGCAAGCGATGAATCTCATCAATAAAAAGGACATCCCCAGGCTCTAAGTCATTCAAAATCGCTACCAGGTCTCCAGCTTTTTCAATGACTGGACCCGAAGTCTGCTTGAGATTGACACCTAGTTCGTTGGCAATAACAAAAGCCATGGTCGTTTTCCCCAAACCTGGAGGCCCAAATAAGAGGACATGATCCAGCGCTTCATCCCGCATTTTGGCAGCCTCGATAAAGATTTGGAGCTGGTCCTTGACCTTATCCTGTCCAATATATTCACGTAAATACTGAGGACGGAGCGTGCGTTCTACTAACTCCTCGTCCCCCATTATCTCATTATCTAAAATTCTACTCATGGCTCTATTATATCAAAAATCCAAGCCACAAACAAAAAAGCCACCCGATTGGGTGACTCCTGAGTTTAGCACTTATGTGGTATAATATTATACGGCACTGCTACACCGCCTGCGAAAGGAGGTGAATTAGCCCATGATGGAATTAGTACTCAAAACTATCATCGGACCAATTGTGGTCGGTGTCGTTCTTCGATTAGTCGATAGATGGCTAAACAAGGACAAATAGTGTCAAAAAAGACCCCAAGCTTATTTGGTCGTGAGCTTGGGGTCTTTTCTAGCCTATGATATAGAACTAGTACTCAATTCCTTTTTA
Source organism: Streptococcus mitis (assembly GCA_009496085.1). Taxonomy (GTDB): domain Bacteria; phylum Bacillota; class Bacilli; order Lactobacillales; family Streptococcaceae; genus Streptococcus; species Streptococcus mitis_BY. The sequence goes on from WIJN01000005.1 coordinate 35,377, forward strand.
TTATCCCATAGTTCACAAAATTTGTCAAAGGTTTATATTCTCGGCTTTTCAAGCTTTAACCGCTGGCTAACAATATGGTGACTCACTCCTTGACAACCAAGAGCATTATTACAGTAGTTCTAGTCCTTCAATTAACAGTCACTTACAATCAAATTGAGTTTGAAGTAGCTGAAGTAACAGCAAACCTATTTCTTAGTCATATTTCCTAAAAAAGTCCCCGCCAATTCCCCGACCAAAATCCGAAAAATACCTGAAAATATCGAAAAATGATTTTTAGAATAGTCTCCAAAAGTCTGAAATAGAGCCAAAAAACTCCACCTGATTGGGTGGAGTTAAGGGAGATTATTATGAAAAAGAAAAGTTTAGGATTTTATTAAATAAAGTTAGGAGGTCTTTATTTAATAACTATATGATACAAGGCGAAGCTTAAAACTAGCTTAACTTTTCTCAAATTTTACTATTTTTTTGCAAAAAAACTCTATCACCACCATCTACCCACGAAAAAAGCCACCTGATTGGGTGACTTCATTAGGAGATTATGATGAAAAAAAGTTTTAGGATTTCATTAAATAAAGTTAGGAGGTCTTTATTTAATGACTATATAATACTAGACCATCCTTAAACTTTGCTTAAGAACAAACAAGTTTTATTATTTTTCTCTGTCTACCCAAGTCATTCCTGTACAATCATAGGTGGATAAAGTTTCAAACCCCATAGAACGATAAAATCCCACGTTTTTTTCTGTCTGTTCTGTCGCCAGCTGGACTTGATAGGCCTCTTTAAAATTTCCTAAAGCCTCTTTCATCAAGGAGCTACCAATCCCTTGGCGCTGATAGTTAGGCAAAACAATCAAATCCTGTACTAAAACTGATGAAAAACCATCTCCAACCAAACGAATCAAGCCCACCACAGCATCACCATCAAGTGCCAGATAAATTGCTAATGAGTGAGACAAGGCCTGCTCTAGCATCTGAGGTTGATTTGTATAATTTGTCCAACCGACAGCCTGATAAAGATGCAAAACATCCTCGAGCTTGACGATTTCTTGCTTTCTAATGATTATCATGTCAACACCTCTTAGAGTTCTCTCAAGCTCTTATATTGCTGTCCATTTTTATCAAAATTTTCAGAACGTAACCATGTTTCCAAACGAGATTTGACTTTGGGCCAGTCCTTATCAATCATAGACAACCAATCCGTATCCCTCGTACGCCCCTTATAAACCACTGCCTGACGAAAGGTTCCTTCATAGACAAATCCCAAACGCTCCGCAGCTCGTCTGGATGGCAGGTTAAAAGCATCGCATTTCCACTCATAGCGACGATAGTTGAGTTCTTCAAAGACATAGCGAGCTAGGAGATATTGGGCTTCTGTTCCTATCCGTGTCCCCCTGAGCTCTGGAGAAAAAGTGACAGCTCCCACTTCTATTACTCGGTTATTCTGGTCAATGCGCATGAGAGAAAAAGTTCCCAAAGCCTTACCAGTTGCCTTGTCTATGATTGCATAGTAAAAACGATCCTTACGAGCCAACATCTGATTTAAAAGGGTAACCAGCTCCTCCATATCTACCACTGGCTCCTGAAAAAGGTAGGTCCACATCTCCTGAGGCGTATCAGGGCCATAAACAGCTAGCAAATCCCTCGCATGTTTTTCTACCGAGAGAGCCTCTATCCGAGCATAACGCCCTTCTAAGAAATCAATAGAAGGCAGTTTACCTGGTGTATAACTTTCCATTGACTCACCAATCATCTGACCATATTCGTTTACTGGCATAGCTTTCTCCTTTTTTCACTTTTCAAACTTTATAGTTGCCCATAGTATACCATACTTTCATAAGAAGATTCAAAAAATCCTCCAGATTCTACTCTGAAGGATTCCTATCTTATTTCACAACAATGTTAACCAATTTATTCGGTACCGCAATTACTTTCACGATGTCCTTACCGTCAATTTCTGCTTTGACTTTTTCGTCAGCCAGAGCTACTTCTTGCAACTCTTCGCGTGATAGGTCTTTTGCGACCATGAGTTTAGCACGGACTTTTCCTTTGATTTGAACGACGATTTCGATTTCATCTTCAACTAATTTGCTTTCGTCCCATGTTGGCCAAGCCACGTAAGAGATTGACTCACCTGTTGCTGCAACAGTTTGCCAAAGTTCTTCTGCCAAGTGAGGTGCAAATGGGGCAATCAATTGGATAAAGCCTTTAGCGTAGTCAACATAGAGCTTGTCTTCCTTGTTAGCCGCGTTTACAAAGACCATAAGTTGGGCAATAGCTGTGTTGAATTTGAGGGACTCAATTTGTTCAGTGACAGCTTTGACCGTTTCGTTGTAGACCTTGTCAAGAGCGCCATTGTTTTCCACAGCGATTTCTTTACTTGTAATCAAACGGTAAACACGATCAAGGAATTTACGGCTTCCTTCCAGACCTTCTTCTGACCAAGCAATCGAAGCATCAAGTGGTCCCATAAACATTTCATAGACACGAAGGGTATCGGCACCGTATTGTTCCACCACATCGTCTGGGTTAACAACGTTCTTGAGAGATTTGGACATCTTAGCTGGCGCTTGCTCCAACTCTTCCCCTGTTTCTACATGGAAGAAAGATCCATCACGTTTTTCAACCTTGTCAGTCGCCACAAGAGCCCCACGGTGATCACGGTAGCTTGTTCCCAAGATCATTCCTTGGTTAAAGAGTTTTTGGAATGGTTCCTTAGTTGGAACAACACCGAGGTCATAGAGGAACTTGTGCCAGAAACGAGCGTAGAGCAAGTGAAGCACCGCGTGCTCTGCACCACCCACATAGATATCTACTGGCAGCCATTGTTTGAGAAGATCCTCATCGGCCAATTTCTCAGTATTGTGCGGATCAATATAGCGGAGATAATACCAGCTTGAACCTGCCCATTGTGGCATGGTGTTGGTTTCACGACGACCCTTGACACCATCTTCACGCATCACTTCAAGCCAGTCTGTCAAGTTAGCCAATGGACTTTCCCCTGTACCTGAAGGGCGAATGTCCTTGGTTACAGGCAAGACAAGTGGCAATTCACTTTCAGGAACAGCTGTTGAAGTTCCATCTTCCCAATGAATGATTGGGATTGGCTCACCCCAGTAACGTTGACGGCTAAAGAGCCAGTCGCGGAGACGGTAGGTAACCTTCTCTTGTCCACAGCCTTTTTCTTCCAACCAAGTTACAATCTTGGCAATAGCGTCTTCTTTGTTGAGTCCATCTAGGAAGTCTGAATTAACGTGAAGGCCATCTTCTGTGTAGGCAGCTTCTTCAACGTTTCCACCTTCAAGTACTTCGACGATTGGAAGGTCAAATTGTTTGGCAAATTCCCAGTCACGTTGGTCGTGGGCTGGCACAGCCATAACGGCACCTGTTCCATAGCTAGCAAGAACATAGTCCGCAATCCAGATTGGAATTTCCTTGCCATTGACAGGGTTAATAGCATAAGCACCAGTCCAAACACCAGTTTTTTCCTTGGCAAGGTCTGTACGAGCCAAGTCAGACTTGAGGCTAGCTTGGTGTTTGTAGTCTGCTACTGCTTCTGCTTGCTCTGTGCTTGTGATAGCGTCAACCAATTCATGTTCAGGAGCCAAGACAGTGAAAGTCGCACCGAAAAGGGTGTCCGGACGAGTAGTAAAGACTGTAAATTCCTTGTCTGTTCCTTTTACTTTGAAAGTTACATTGGCACCAGTTGATTTCCCAATCCAGTTACGCTGCATGTCCTTGATAGACTCTGGCCAATCAAGCTCGTCTAAGTCATTAAGCAAACGCTCCGCATAGGCCGTGATTTTAAGCATCCATTGGCGCATTGGTTTGCGGACAACTGGATAACCTCCACGCTCAGATGTTCCGTCAGGAAGGACTTCTTCGTTAGCGATGGCTGTTCCCAATTCCTCAACCCAGTTTACTGGCACTTCCGCTTCATAGGCCAAGCCTTTTTCGTAAAGCTTAGTGAAAATCCATTGCGTCCACTTGTAGTAGTTTGGATCTGTTGTATTGACTTCACGATCCCAGTCATAAGAAAACCCAAGCGCATTGATTTGGCGTTTGAAGTTGGCAATGTTCTCAGCTGTAAATTCTGCTGGGTCATTACCTGTATCCATAGCGTATTGCTCTGCAGGCAAACCAAAAGCATCCCAACCCATTGGGTGAAGAACATTGTAGCCTTGCGCACGTTTGTAACGGCTGAGGATATCGGTTGCAGTATAACCTTCTGGGTGTCCTACGTGCAGACCCGCTCCAGACGGATAAGGGAACATGTCAAGCGCATAAAACTTCGGTTTTGATGCATCTGTCCCTGTCTTAAATGTATGATGTTCTGCCCAGTAGCCCTGCCACTTAGGCTCAATTTCTTTATGATTGTAAAAACTCATGGTCTCTCTCCAATTTTGTGATGTTACTATTATACCATTTTTGAGGGAATTTAAAAGACGAGAAATGTTCTTTTGGACTTGTGTGCGAAGAAAGACCAAATCGCAAATCCAGCTTATTTAGCAGTATAAAAAATTAGCCCCCATTTGGAGCTAACTTCTATTAACTATTTGTCTCTTCCATCTTCTGCTGTCCTAACTCCCGGTAACTACGGTCACCGACAACTTCAACGCTAAACTGCCCGTCCTCATATTCAAGGATCGTCACGCTACCATTATCGAGACCATGCGGATGCATGCCATTAATCAGATAAACAATGGTTCCAATAGTCATTCCGTGGCTGACAACGAGGGCATTGCCCCCACCTTGCTCTTCCATTTCTTTGGCAATCGTTTCAAAACCTTCCTTAATTCGGCCACTGAGTTTTTCCCAGCCTTCAGCCCAACCAGCTGTATCAACCTCTACCAAACCCTCAGCCAGTTCAGCATAAGACAATTGGTGAACATGGTCCACATTAAAGATACGAGGAATAATGCCCATGAAAAGATCACCATCATAAGCCCCGTCAAAACTACCGAAACACCATTCTCTGATACGCTTGTCCATGCGATAAGGGGTTTTCCCCTGCAAGCCAAGTTCATCAAGGATAATTCCCATGGTCTGAATGGTGCGACCAGAATCACTGGAATAAGCACGCTCAAACTGTAGACCAGATTCTCGCAAACCGATTCCTAATTCTTGAATCCCTCGCTCACCTTCAGCTGTTAAGGGAGTATCGCTCCAACCTTGCGCGCGACCAATCGTGTTAAACATGGTCTTGCCATGACGTACCAAATACAATCGTACTTTTACCATTTTCCGTCCTCCGTTTGCTTCTATTATATCATGGATGATAAAACAAAAGCCACCCAGACAGGTGACTTTTGCAGGAGATTATTATGAAAAAGTTTAGGAGTTCTATTAAATAAAGATATTAGATGAAAATCAAATTCAAACTAAATCAGTGTTATCTGTTTCAAATAATATTAGGAGGTCTTTATTTAATGATTATAGTATACACAGCTAACCTTAAATAGAACTTAAAAAATTATACCCATTCACCTTTTTCATTTACTTTATAACCGTTAATGGTCATATTTTTTGCTAATTTCCCATCAGCTAACAAGTAATACCACTTATCCCCATCCTTAATCCATTGGTTACGAGCGTACTTACCGTCTTGGTTAAGATAATACCAGCTATCATACTGAGAATCAAATACCCACTCGCTCTTAGCCATGTAACCGCTACGTTTTAGGTAATATTCACCCTGCCAAGCTTTCTCCACATAACTACCAGTTGAATCTACATAAAACCAGCTCTTATAATCTTCATCATAAATCCATTCACTAGCAGCCATTGAAGCATCTGCTTTTAGATAATAACGCCCTACCCAACGATTTCTTACAAGGTTACCAGAAAGGTCATTATAGTACCATTTGCCAGACTCTTTAAACCACTTACTTGCTTGATGATTTTTCTTAGTCTCTCCATTAGAGGTAACAATAGCTTGAGATGAAGTTGAAACTGAGGATGAAGTTCCAGTAGAAACTGCTTGAATAGCTTCCTCTTTCGTAACCTTAGGTTTAGCTTTTCCTTGGTAAACATCTTCGATACGCTTAGTAAAGACAGATAACTCTTCAGGGGATAGCATTCGACTATTTTTGTAATTACCATCTTCATATATATCCGCTTCTGTTTTTATCTTTCTAACAGCTTCTTCTACTATGTCATCAATCTTACCAAACATAGAAACTTTATCTGCTTTCGAAAGTGAATCGTCATTACTAATGGCTGTCTTCTCCATAAAGGCAGCAGCATTAACTTCTCTGATATTCTTTTCAGTAGGTGCTAATGAAAATGCTTGAAAATCATCTGATAGAAATGTTGGTAACCTTTTTAAAAATATATCCAATTTTTCTTCACTATTAAATATTGCATATTTGTGGCTCCAATCAGAGGACCCTGGACCTCCCCAACTATCATATTGGACAAGATTTTGTAACATTTTTTCTCTTTCAAGATTTGTGTAATGCGGATTTTTCTTAATATGAGCAGTCACAAGTTCTTTCTTCTTCTGTACCATTGCACTAAAAATATACGTTTTTATTTCTCCATCATAATTTCGATTCTCATTTTGAGGTTCACGAAATTGAAATCTTTCTTTTCTATATTCCCATTCTCCTATATGTGATAATATTTCCTTTTCTTCTTTATTAATAGAATTTATAAAATATTGAAGATCTTTATTAAAGTGTTCAGAAATCCTATTATTAAGAAATTTGATATCATTTTGTGAGAAAGAAAGTACACTCCAGTCTATTTGCTTCACTAAATTAAGAAAGTGTTCCTCATTCTTCCTCATAAAATCTATCTGTGCTTTTTTATATTCTGCAATTACTTTCTTAATCTCTTCTGGACTCGTACTAGTAGCAGTTTCATGGCTTTCTTCCTGCGCATAAACTACTTGACTGGCAAAAGTTGGGACTAGTAAAGTCGACAGTCCTAAAGCTACTAAAGCATGTTTCATTTCTTTTTTCATCATTTTCTCCTATTTTCTTAATTTTTAAAACTATGAATTGGTGCTGGAATTTGTCCTCCGCGAGAGATGAACTCAACAGACGAAGCCCCATTGACCTTCATAACTGGAGCTGTACCAAGAAGACCACCAAATTCAATCATATCGCCTTCTTTTCCTTTTGGAATGATGCGAACAGCCGTTGTCTTCATGTTAATGACACCAATTGCAGCCTCATCTGCAATCATAGCCGCAATAGTTTCAGCTGGTGTATCCTCTGGAATGGCAATCATATCCAAACCAACAGAACAGATAGCCGTCATAGCTTCTAGTTTTTCCAAATTAAGAGAGCCATTTTGCACTGCAGCAATCATACCCTCATCCTCAGAAACAGGAATAAAGGCACCAGACAAACCACCGACTTGGTTGCAGGCCATAACTCCGCCCTTCTTAACTTGGTCGTTCAAGAGAGCCAAGGCAGCCGTCGTTCCATGCGTTCCAACTGTTTCTAGCCCCATTTCTTCAAGGACACGTGCTACAGAGTCTCCAACAGCAGGTGTTGGTGCCAAACTCAAGTCTACAATACCAAACTCCACACCCAGTCTCTCACTGGCCATCTGACCAACTAATTGACCAATACGAGTGATTTTAAAGGCAGTTTTCTTAACTGTTTCGGCTACTACATCAAAGCTCTGTCCACGAACTTTTTCCAAGGCACGTTTCACAACACCAGGACCAGAAACTCCGACATTGATGATAACATCTGCTTCCCCAACACCATGAAAGGCACCTGCCATAAATGGATTATCCTCAACCGCATTAGCAAATACAACCAACTTGGCCGCTCCCATATCTGATAGATTAGCCGTTTCCTTGATAATACGTCCCATATCTGCCACAGCCGTCATATTAATACCAGACTTGGTTGAGCCGATATTAACTGACGAGCAAACCTTGTCCGTTTCAGCCAAAGCACGAGGAATGGAATTGATGAGAATCTTATCCCCCTTTTGATATCCCTTTTGTACCAAGGCAGAGAAACCACCAATAAAGTCCACACCAATCTCTTTCGCAGCCTTATCAAGCGCTTTTGCCAGAACCACATAGTCTGTCGCATCTGTCGCTGCTCCAATCAGAGAAATAGGAGTCACCGATACACGCTTATTAACGATTGGAATTCCCAACTCCGCTGCAATTTCATCGCCAACAGCCACTAAATTAGCTGCCTTGGTCCTAATCTTTTGATAAATTTTCTCCGCAGCACGATTGATATCCGGATCAATACAGTCCAATAGGGAAATCCCCATGGTAATAGTTCTGATATCAAAGTTCTGCTCCTCAATCATGGCGATGGTTTCAGTAACTTGTCTAATATCCATAATAACCTCCTAGATATTATACATAGCTTCAAAAATCGCTGCACTCTGAATATTAATTTTCACATTCAAAGTTTGCCCAAAATCTTCAAATTCATTACGAAGATAAGTGAAATCTTGCTTTTTATCACTAGAGACGACAGCCATCATCGTGAAATATTCATCCAAAACAGTTTGAGAGATATCGTCAATATTCAAACCCAATTCTGCAATTTTACCAGAAACACCTGCAACAATTCCAGATTTATCTTTACCAACAACAGTTATAATCGCTTTCATAAGCAAACTCCAATTCTTCTTTTAATAGGAAACCTGAACATTAAACAGGATTCTTTTCAAATAGTATAGCATAATTCTAACTAAAATACTCAAAAACGCCTGCTTACGAAGTTGTTCTTAAGAAAAAAACAATTTCGTAAACAAGCGTCTACTATCCCAACTTATGATGAGTGTTCCCGCTAGGACCGAAATCCTAGCGGTAGACCAGAGCTAGACTAAGAGCACAAGACTCCATCATCATAACACTCAACAAAATTGATGATTTTATACTAATTCGATGATCGCCATTGGCGCTGCATCACCACGACGTGGTTCAGTTTTAAGGATACGAGTGTATCCACCGTTACGTTCAGCATAACGAGGTGCGATTTCTGAGAACAATTTTTGAAGTGCTGTAGTAGAAGTGTACTTATCAGTTGCTTCATCATAGTTTTCAGATGCGATTTCATTACGTACGAAAGCAGCTGCTTGACGACGTGCATGCAAATCACCACGTTTACCTAGAGTAATCATTTTTTCAACAGTTTTACGGATTTCTTTAGCACGAGCTTCAGTTGTCACGATTGATTCGTTGATCAAAAGGTCAGTTGTCAAATCGCGAAGCATTGCTTTACGTTGTGAGCTAGTGCGTCCTAGTTTACGGTAAGCCATGTATTCCTCCTTTATTTATCTTTTAATCCAAGACCCAAATCAATGAGTTTGAGTTTCACTTCTTCCAAACTCTTGCGTCCAAGATTTCGTACTTTCATCATCTCTGCTTCAGATTTTTCTGTCAAATCATGCACAGTATTGATACCGGCACGTTTCAAACAGTTGTATGAACGCACAGACAAGTCCAGTTCCTCAATCGTACGATCCAAAATACGGTCGTCAGATTCAGTATCAGCTTCTTTCATCACTTCAGTTGACTTAGCAATCTCAGTAAGATTTGTAAACAAATCAAGATGTTCTGTCAAAATACGTGCTGAAAGCCCTAAAGCATCTTCTGGAATAATTGTTCCATTTGTCAAGATTTCAAGGGTTAGTTTGTCAAATCCATCATTGCTACCTACACGAGCAGGTTCAACTTGATAGTTGACTTTGGTAACTGGTGTATAAATAGAATCTACAGCAAGTGTCCCAACTGGTGCATTATCCTTTTTATTTTCATCTGCAGGTACATATCCACGACCACTGTTAACAGTCATAGTCGCTTTTAGAGAAGAACCTTCACCGATTGTAAAGAGATAATGATCTGGATTTACAATTTCAATATCGCTATCTGTCAAAATGTCACCAGCTGTTACTTCAGCAGGACCTTCAACATCCAGTTCGATGATTTTTTCGTCTTCAACGTACGATTTCACTGCAATTCCTTTAATGTTCAGAATGATTTGCATCACGTCTTCACGAACACCTGGAACTGTGTCAAACTCATGTAACACACCATCAATGTTAATAGATGTCACAGCTGCTCCTGGTAGAGAAGCTAGAAGTACACGACGAAGAGAGTTACCAAGAGTTGTACCGTAGCCACGTTCAAGTGGTTCGATTACAAACTTGCCATAATCTTTATTTTCATCAATTTTTGTTATATTTGGTTTTTCAAACTCGATCATTTAGTTACTCCCTCTTAAACGAAAAGCAGTGTAATGCGATGATTATACACGGCGACGTTTTGGAGGACGAGCACCATTGTGTGGCACTGGAGTCACATCACGAATTGCTGTTACTTCAAGACCAGCGGCAGCAAGCGCACGAATAGCTGACTCACGACCAGAACCTGGACCTTTTACAGTAACTTCAACTGATTTAAGACCGTGTTCTTGTGCAGATTTAGCAGCAGCTTCAGAAGCCATTTGAGCAGCGAATGGTGTAGATTTACGAGAACCTTTGAAACCAAGAGCACCAGCTGATGACCAAGCAATTGCATTACCATGCACATCAGTAATCATAACAATAGTGTTATTAAATGTAGCGTGAATATGAGCAATACCAGATTCGATATTCTTTTTCACACGACGTTTACGTGTTGGTTTAGCCAAGACTTTTACCTCCTATATTATTTTTTCTTACCAGCGATCGCAACAGCTTTACCTTTACGAGTGCGAGCGTTGTTTTTAGTGTTTTGTCCACGGACAGGAAGTCCACGACGGTGACGGATACCACGGTATGAACCGATTTCCATCAAACGTTTGATGTTCAAGTTTACTTCACGACGAAGGTCACCTTCAACTTTGATTGCATCCACTTCACGACGGATAGCATCTTCTTGATCTGATGTAAGATCACGTACACGAACATCTTCTGAGATTCCAGCAGCAGCCAAAATTTTCTTAGATGTTGCAAGTCCGATACCATAAACATAAGTCAATGAGATTACTACGCGTTTGTCATTTGGAATGTCAACTCCAGCAATACGAGCCATGTTTTCTCCTTTCTATCTTATCCTTGACGTTGTTTGTGTTTTGGATTTGCTGGGCAAATTACCATAACACGACCATTACGACGAATAACTTTACAGTATTCGCAAATTGGTTTGACCGATGGTCTTACTTTCATTTCTTATCCCTCCAAGTTTTTCGATTATTTAAAGCGGTAAGTGATACGTCCACGTGTCAAGTCATATGGACTCATTTCGACAGTAACACGATCTCCCGCTAAAATACGAATATAGTTTTTACGAATTTTACCAGAAACTGTTGCTAAAATCTGATGTCCATTTTCAAGTTCAACCGTAAACATTGCATTCGGCATTGTATCAACTACTTTGCCTTCAACTTCAATCACATCGTCTTTTGCCACGCAAAAGCACCTCCATAAATTTCGATTCGATGCCTCTAGACACAGAGACAACAATTATAAGTCAGACTATCTCAGTATAACATTTGTAGCGGATTTTTGCAAGTGTGAAAAACGCTTTATTTCAAATTTGTCAATACTTTTTCGATATCTGAGAAGACATCATTGATATCTTGATTGCCTTCGATGTCATGAACCAAACCTTTGGCACGGTAGTGAGCAATGATTGGTTCCCCTTGAGCAATATTCACATCCAAACGACGTTTTACTGTCTCAGGCTTATCATCTTCACGTTGGTAGTAGTCTTCTTCTTTATAGTCAACTGGTGGGTTAAAGACCTTGTGGAAAGTTTCTCCAGTTACGCGATGGATGATACGACCACTCAAACGTTCCAAGAGGCTGTCTGGATTCACTTCAATGTTGATGACACCTTCTAGTTCAATGCCAAGTTCAGCCAATGTTTTGTCCAAAGCATGAGCTTGTTCAATTGTACGTGGGTAACCATCCAACAAGAATCCTGTTTCTTTAATATCATCTTGTGAAAGACGTTCTTTTACGATTCCATTTGTAACTTCGTCAGGAACCAATTCACCCTTGTCAATGTATGACTTAGCAAGAACACCCATTTCAGTTTGATTTGCCATAGCAGCGCGGAACATATCACCTGTTGAGATATGTGCAACATGGAATTGTTCTACGATTTTTGCTGCTTGAGTTCCCTTACCTGCACCAGGTAAGCCCATAATCAAAAGATTCATGATTTGATCTCCTTATTTTATTTTTAAATAGAAGCAAAAAGTCTTTTCACCCCTATTTAAAAACAAAATAGAAGAGGGGAGACCAAACTCTCACAAATGTCAGAGTTTAAACCTCCACTCCCTCAGCATTTACTGATTCAGTAAATACTTTTATTCTGTTCTATCCATGAAACCAACATACTTACGTTTCAATAGGTAGCCTTCCAATTGTTTGATTCCTTCAATACCTGTAGAGATAATGATCAAAAGACTGGTTCCTCCAAAAGCAACTGCCTCTGAAAGTCCGAAAACATCTTTTGCTACGATCGGTAAAATAGAAATCACACCAAGGAAGAGAGAACCAACAGTTGCAAGACGACGAAGAAGTTTAGACATATATTCTTCTGTACCTTTACCAGGACGAACTCCGTGGATATAAGCACCGCTCTTTTGTAGGTTCTCTGCCGCTTTCTCAGGATTAATCTGTACAAACGTATAGAAGAATGTAAAGAGAATAATCAATAAAGCATACATAGCAATACCAGTTGGTGAAGTTGTTGCCAGCATTTCTTGTGCTGTTCTTACCCAAGCCCAATCATGACCTGTAGCGCTCAAAAACTGAAGAATAGCCGCTGGCGCTGCAGTAATCGAACTTGCAAAGATAACAGGGATAACTCCAGCAGGGTTGACCTTCAAAGGAAGGTAAGAGCTAGATGGAGCACCTTGTGCAACCTTAGTATATTGGATTGGAATTTTGTATTCTGCTTGTTGAACATAGGTTGTAAAGTAAATGATCAACAAAACAGTAATAATCAAAATGATTACAAAAATAATAGATGAGTTGATACGGTCACTTGGGACGTTCACAAAGTAGTCCACATAGATGCCCTGAATCATCTCTGGAATTGAGGCAACAATTCCGGCAAAGATAATCATAGAAACACCATTTCCGTATCCCTTATCTGTAATTTGCTCTCCCAACCAAGTCACAATCATGCTACCAGCTGTTAAGATGATACCAATCATGACAAAGACTTGTGGAGTAAGAGCTGTTTTCAACAATTGAGCTCCAGCCAAAGTATTAAAACCAGCTGTAATCCCGATAGATTGCACAAAGGCTAGAACAAGAGCAATATAACGAGTAGCTTGATTTAATTTTCTTCGACCTACTTCCCCTTGTTTCCCCCACTCTACAAACTTGGGTAAAATATCCATTTGCAAGAGTTGGACAACGATAGAGGCCGTAATATAGGGGCTAACACCAAGAGCAAAAACTGAGAAGTTTTTCATGGCATTCCCTGACACCAAGCTCAACATGTTTAAGAAGGATAATCCACTTAAAGCATTCAAGCTACTGGCATTCACACCAGGAACTGTAATACTAGTTCCGATACGAAAGACCAAAACGATAAAAATTGTAAAGAAAATTTTTGATCGAACTTGCTTGACTTTAAGAGCTTCTCTTAATAATTTAAAAAACATAGGTCACCTCTCTTAGATGACTTCTACTGAACCACCTTTAGCAGTGATAGCTTCTTCAGCTGATTTAGAGAATTTAGCTGCTTTCACAGTCAATTTCTTAGTCAACTCACCGTTACCAAGAATTTTAATACCTGATTTTTCAGCTTTAACAATTCCTGCTTCGATAAGAACAACTGGAGTAACTTCAGCACCATCTTCAAAGACGTTCAATTGGTCAAGGTTCACAATTGCGTATTCTTTAGCGTTGATGTTAGTGAATCCACGTTTTGGAAGACGACGGAACAATGGAGTTTGTCCACCTTCAAAACCAAGGCGAACTCCGCCACCGCTACGAGCTTTTTGACCTTTTTGACCACGACCAGATGTTTTACCGTTACCTGATGAAGTACCACGACCAACGCGGTTACGTACTTTACGAGAACCTTCTGCAGGTTTCAATTCATGAAGTTTCATTTTTATTTTCTCCTCTTTTGTAAAATGCTAGCGCCGATAAGGGAGAAAAGGTTGTCTCCCCCATCAACTCGCCTATACGACGTCATCATAGATGACTATATCTAGTTTTAGGGGATGGTATAGTGCACATCCCCTAAAAATTCATTAGTTTACTTCTTCAACTGTTACCAAGTGAGATACTGCAGTGATCATACCACGGATAGCAGCGTTATCTTCTTTAATAACAGAGCTGTTCAATTTGCCAAGTCCAAGTGCTACAACAGTTTTACGTTGTGATGGAATGCGTCCGATTGGAGACTTAGTCAAAGTAATTTTAATTTGAGCCATTTTATCCCCTTTCTTATGCCAAATCAGAAACTGAAATACCACGAAGGGCAGCAACTTCTTCAGCGCGTTTCAATTGTTTCAAACCTTCAACAGTTGCACGAACAATGTTGATTGGAGTGTTAGAACCAAGTGATTTAGATGTAATATCTGCCACACCTGCCAATTCCACAACGGCACGAACTGCACCACCAGCGGCAACTCCAGAACCTTCTACAGCAGGTTTCAACAATACTTTAGCTCCACCAAATTCTGAAAGAACTTCGTGTGGGATTGTTGTTCCAACCATAGGAACTTCGATCAAGTTTTTCTTAGCATCATCTACTGCTTTACGGATTGCTTCTGGAACTTCTTGAGCTTTACCAGTACCAAATCCTACGCGACCGTTGTGGTCACCAACAACAACAAGAGCTGCGAAACGAAGACGACGTCCACCTTTAACAACTTTTGTAACACGGTTGACAGCAACTACGCGTTCTTCTAATTCAACTGCATTGTCTTTAAATGCCATTTTCTAGTGTCCTCCTATTAGAATTTCAATCCGTTTTCACGAGCTGCATCAGCCAAAGCTTTCACACGTCCGTGATATAGATATCCACCGCGGTCGAACACCACTTCTGAAATACCTTTAGCGTTTGCACGTTCTGCAACGAGTTTACCGACAGCAACGGCTTGTTCAGTTTTAGTTCCTTTTGAAACTTCTTTGTCAAGAGTTGAAGCACTTGCGAGCGTTACACCCGCTACGTCATCAATCACTTGAGCGTAGATGCCTGTATTAGAACGGAATACGTTCAAACGTGGGCGATCAGCAGTTCCAGAGAGTTTTCCGCGAACGCGACGGTGGCGTTTTTGGCGGAGTTTGTTTTTATCTGGTTTTGAAATCACAGTTTTCACCTCTTTAGTTTTAAATCGTGTGCTATGCACAAAGTTGGAAAATAGGTTGGTGGTTGAGAATCAACCACTCAACATTATTTACCTGTTTTACCTTCTTTACGGCGAACGAATTCACCAACGTAACGGATACCTTTACCTTTATATGGTTCTGGTGAACGAAGGCTACGTACGTAAGCAGCTGTTTGACCAACTACTTCTTTTGAAATTCCGCTAACAATGATTGTTGTTGGGTTTGGAAGTTCAAAAGTAATTCCTTCTGGAGCTTCAACTTCATCTGGATGAGATTTACCAACAGCCAAAACAAGTTTAGATCCTTGAAGTTGTGCACGGTAACCAACCCCGCGCATTTCAAGTTCTTTCTTGAATCCTTCTGATACACCAACAACCATGTTGTTCAAAAGAGCACGAGTAGTTCCGTGGATAGTTTTCATTTCTTTTGAATCGTTTGGACGGTGAAGAGTTACTTCAGTACCTTCCATACGGATTTCAATATCTTTTGAGAACTCACGAGTAAGTTCTCCTTTAGGTCCTTTTACAGTTACAACGTTGTCATTGTTAGTGAGTTCAACACCAGCAGGCAACACGATAACTTTATTACCAATACGTGACATGTTTATTTTCTCCTGTTAAATTGTCAGGCCAGAACGGCCAGTTTTCACGGGGGCTAAATCGATTTCTCGATTTAAAGGAACATTTAGGTTTCAATTTCAAAGTGAATCTAGGCATCGTCTCGCAGGCATAACTTTGGGTTAGGCAAGAGACGATAACGACGAGTCACAAAGAAATTGGGAGCTAAATATTACCAAACGTAAGCGATAACCTCACCACCAACATTCTTTTGGCGTGCTTCTTTATCAGTAAGCAAACCTTCAGAAGTTGAAAGGATAGCAATTCCAAGTCCGTTAAGAACTTTTGGAAGGTCTTCACGTTTTTTGTAGACACGAAGTCCTGGTTTAGAAACACGTTTCAAGTTAGTGATAACTTTTTCACCGTTTGGTCCGTATTTAAGGAATACACGGATGATGCCTTGTTTGTCATCTTCGATGATTTCTACGTTCTTAACAAAACCTTCGCGTTTAAGGATTTCAGCAATCCCTTTTTTGATATTTGATGCAGGTACTTCAAGTACTTCGTGTTTAGCTTGGTTAGCGTTACGAATACGAGTTAGGAAGTCTGCGATTGGGTCAGTCATAACCATTTTGTTTTTCTCCTCTTACTAGTAGTTTGCAAGTTGCACTTGCTAGTTAATGATTGAGCTGGGCTCAGATAGTAGTGACACATTCAAACAAGATAATCTCATTTGAACACGAGCTACAACCTGGGCAAAAAAGATAGATTTGTCTTGGAGCATCGCTCCTGCACCAAATCTCCTATTTTTGCTGGGGTTGTTACGCTCTTTGTATCATGATATTACCAAGATGCTTTTGTTACACCAGGGATTTGACCTTTATATGCCAATTCACGGAAGCAAACACGGCAAAGTTTAAACTTGCGGTAAACTGAGTGTGGACGTCCACAACGTTCACAGCGAGTGTATGCTTGAGTAGAGAACTTCGCTGGGCGTTTGTTCTTAGCAATCATAGATTTTTTAGCCATTAGTTATACCTCCTATATTATTTTGCAAAAGGCATTCCAAGGCCTGTAAGCAATGCACGTGACTCTTCGTCAGTGTTAGCAGTTGTTACGATAACGATGTCAAGACCACGAGTTTTGTCAACGTCATCGAAGTTGATTTCTGGGAAGATCAATTGTTCTTTCACACCAAGTGTGTAGTTTCCGCGTCCATCAAATGATTTTGTTGGAACACCGTGGAAGTCACGTACACGTGGAAGTGAAACTGAAACCAATTTATCCAAGAATTCGTACATACGTTCACCACGAAGGGTAACTTTTGCACCGATCGCAACACCTTCACGAAGACGGAAGCCGGCGATTGATTTTTTAGCTTTAGTGATAAGTGGTTTTTGACCTGAGATAAGTGCTAATTCTTCAGCAGCTTTTTCAAGGCTTTTGGCGTTTGATACAGCTTCACCAACACCCATGTTCAAAACGATCTTATCTACTTTAGGCACAGCCATCACTGATGAGTAGTTGAATTGTTCTGTCAAAGCAGGAACTACTTCATTAAGATATTTTTCTTTTAAACGATTTGCCATTATACTTCTCCTTTCCTTCGTGATTAATCAAGCACTTCGCCTGATTTTTTGTTGTAGCGAACTTTTTTACCGTCTACAAATTTGTAACCAACACGACCAGCTACACCATTTTTGTCCAAAACTTGAACGTTTGATACGTGGATAGCTGCTTCTTTCTCGATGATACCACCTTGAGGAAGCTCGTTAGTTGGACGTTGGTGTTTCTTAACGATGTTAACACCTTCAACGATAACTTTGTTTACTTTTGGAAGGGCAGTAAGGACAACAGCTTCTGTTCCCTTATCTTTACCAGCGATTACGCGAACTTTGTCGCCTTTTTTTACAAACATTAGGTTTCTCCTTGATTTTTCTTACGCCCATAAGGGCACCCTAGCTTGAAGCTAGGGGACTAGTTTGTTTCTAAAAATTAAAGTACTTCTGGAGCAAGTGACACGATCTTCATGAAGCCACCTTCACGCAATTCACGTGCAACTGGGCCAAAGATACGTGTTCCGCGAGGAGTTTTGTCTTCACGGATGATAACTGCTGCGTTTTCGTCAAATTTGATGTATGAACCATCAGCACGACGAGCACCTGATTTAGTACGAACGATAACTGCTTTAACAACGTCACCTTTTTTAACCGCACCACCAGGAGTAGCTTGTTTTACAGATGCCACGATAACATCACCGATGTTTGCAAATTTACGTCCTGAACCACCAAGAACTTTGATAGTCAAGATTTCGCGAGCACCGCTGTTGTCTGCGACTTTCAAACGAGTTTCTGTTTGAATCATTTCAGTTTTCTCCTTTCAGGTTTGATTAGATGATGACCGCTTCTTCAACAACTTCTACAAGACGGAAACGTTTTGTAGCTGAAAGCGGGCGAGTTTCCATGATACGTACGATATCGCCTTCTTTGGCAACATTGTTTTCATCATGAGCTTTGTATTTTTTAGAGTAGTTAATACGTTTACCATAGACTGGGTGGTTACGTTTTGTTTCAACTACAACTGTGATTGTCTTGTCCATTTTGTCAGATACAACACGTCCAACAAGAACTTTACGATTATTGCGTTCCATTGAAATTTCTCCTTCCCTAGTCTATTATTTCGCTTCAGATTGAACTGTTTTGATACGAGCGATTTGTTTTTTAACTTCTTTCAAGCGAGCTGTTTGTTCCAATTGACCAGTAGCAGCTTGGAAACGAAGTTCAAACAATTCTTTTTTCAATTCGTTTTCGCGCTTCGCGAGTTCTTCTTGAGAAAGACCACGAAGTTCTTTAACAAATTCTTTTACTTCATTAAGTTTCATGCCTTCTCCTTATTCTGCTTCACGTTTTACGAATTTACATTTAACTGGCAATTTGTGGCTAGCAAGACGAAGCGCTTCGCGAGCGATCTCTTCAGATACACCAGCGATTTCGAACATCACTTTACCACGTTTAACTGGTGCTACCCAACCTTCAGGTGCCCCTTTACCAGATCCCATACGCACACCGATAGCTTTAGCAGTGTATGATTTGTGTGGGAAGATTTTAATCCAAACTTTACCACCACGTTTCATGTAACGAGTCATGGCGATACGAGCAGCTTCGATTTGGCGGTTAGTGATCCAGTGGCTAGTTGTAGCTTGAAGACCGTATTCACCGAATGCTACTTCTTTTCCACCTTTTGCTTCACCGCGCATTTTTCCACGGAATTCACGACGGTGTTTAACACGTTTAGGTACTAACATTGGTTATTTACCTCCTTTAGTGTTTTTGCGAGCTGGAAGAACTTCACCACGGTAGATCCATACTTTAACACCAAGTTTACCGTATGTAGTATCTGCTTCTTCCCAAGCGTAATCGATATCTGCACGAAGTGTGTGAAGTGGAACAGTTCCTTCAGAGTATCCTTCAGCACGGGCGATATCTGCACCGTTCAAACGACCTGATACTTGAGTTTTGATTCCTTTAGCTCCAGCACGCATTGCACGTTGGATTGCTTGTTTTTGTGCACGACGGAAAGCAACACGTTGCTCCAATTGACGAGCAATACCTTCACCTACAAGGTGAGCATCCAAATCAGGTTGTTTGATTTCGATGATGTTGATGTGTACTTGTTTTCCAGTCAATTTGTTAAGTTTCGCACGGAGTGCATCAACGTTAGCACCACCTTTACCAATAACCATACCTGGTTTAGCAGTGTGAAGTGAAACGTTAACTTTGTTTACTGCGCGTTCAATTTCGATAGTTGAAACTGCTGCGTCAGCAAGTTCTTTTTGAACGAATTTACGGATTGCAAGATCTTCATGAAGGTAATCCGCGTATTCTTTTTCAGCATACCATTTGGCATCCCAATCACGGATGATGCCGACACGCATACCAATTGGATGTACTTTTTGACCCACGATTTTACCTCCTTATTTTTCTGCAACAGCTACAGTGATGTGAGCTGTACGTTTGTTGATTGGTGAAGCTGAACCTTTCGCACGTGGACGGAAACGTTTCATAGTTGGTCCTTCGTTTGCGAATGCTTCAGATACTACCAAGTTAGCTTTATCCAAACCAAAGTTGTTTTCAGCGTTAGCTACAGCTGAGTTCAAAACTTTCAAGATGATTTCAGCAGCTTTGTTTGGAGTGAATGTCAAAATTGCGATTGCATCGGCTACGCTTTTACCACGGATGTTATCAAGAACAAGACGTGATTTACGAGGTGAAACACGTACTGTACGAGCCATTGCTTTAGCTGAAGTAATTTCTGCCATTTATGTTCTCCTTATTTTCTACGTGTTTTCTTGTCGTCTGCAGCGTGACCTTTGTAAGTACGAGTTGGTGCAAATTCACCAAGTTTGTGACCTACCATGTCTTCTTGGATGTAAACAGGTACGTGTTTACGTCCGTCATAAACTGCGATAGTGTAACCAATGAAACTTGGGAAGATCGTTGAACGACGTGACCAAGTTTTAATAACTTTTTTCTTTTCGTCGTTAGCTTGAGCTTCAACTTTTTTCATCAAATGCTCATCGACGAAAGGTCCTTTTTTAAGACTGCGTCCCATTTTTATATTTTCTCCTTTAAATGTTGTACCACAGCGGCTTGCGCTCCTATGGAGCGCTACCGAGCTGGCGGATTTACTAGTTCCTTAAGCGGCTAGTTTAATATTATTTCTCGTTGCGACGACGAACGATAAGTTTGTCAGATTTCGCTTTCTTGTTACGAGTTTTAAGACCAAGAGCAGGTTTGCCCCATGGAGTAGATGGTGCTTTACGACCAACTGGTGCTTTACCTTCACCACCACCGTGTGGGTGATCGTTAGGGTTCATTACAGAACCACGAACTGTTGGGCGGATACCTTTCCAACGTCTACGTCCTGCTTTACCAAGGTTTACAAGTCCATGTTGTTCGTTTCCGACAACACCAACTGTAGCACGGCAAGTTCCAAGAATCATACGAACTTCACCTGATTGAAGACGAACAAGAACGTATTTTCCTTCAGAACCCAATACTTGAGCAGATGCACCAGCAGCACGTACCAATTCACCACCACGACCTGGTTTCAACTCGATGTTGTGGATCAAAGTACCAACTGGGATGTTAGCAAGTGGAAGAGCGTTTCCGACTTTGATATCTGCTTCTGGACCTGAAACGATACGTTGACCTACTTCAAGACCTTTTGGAGCGATGATGTATGCTTTCACACCGTCAGTGTAGTGTACAAGAGCGATGTTTGCAGAACGGTTTGGATCGTACTCGATTGTTTTAACAACCGCTTCAACGTTGTCTTTGTTACGTTTGAAGTCAACCAAACGGTAGAAACGTTTGTGTCCACCACCTTGGTGACGAACTGTGATACGACCGTTGTTGTTACGACCAGCCTTGCTCTTCAATGCAACAAGCAATGATTTTTCAGGAGTGCTTGTTGTGATTTCAGCGAAATCCAAAGAAGTCATATTACGGCGACCGTTTGTTGTTGGTTTATAAACACGAATTCCCACGATATTTCCTCCTTAGATTATTCAGCTTCAGCAGCAAACAACTCGATTGCTTTAGAATCAGCTGTAAGTGTGATGATAGCTTTTTTAGTTTTGTTAGTAAAACCAGTGTAACGTCCAACACGTTTAGCTTTTGGTTTTACGTTGATTGTGTTAACATTGGCAACTTTAACACCTTCAAAAGCAGCTTCAACAGCTTGCTTAATCAAAAGTTTGTGTGCACGAGTGTCAACTTCAAATACATATTTGCCTGCTTCAAGTTGAGCCATTGAGCTTTCAGTGATTACAGGTTTTTTGATAACATCATACAAATTCATTATGCAAGAACCTCCTCGATTTTAGAGATAGCTGCTTGTGTGACAAGAAGTTTGTCGCTATTTGCGATGTCAAGAACACTTGCAGTTGTAGCAGTTGCAACTTTCACGTTTGGAAGGTTACGAGCTGAAAGAGCTGCGAATTCATTTCCTTCTTCAAGGATAACAAGAACTTTAGAATCGATGCTCAATGCTGCAAGAACTTTTGCAAATTCAGCAGTTTTTGGAGCTGTAAATGAAAGAGCGTCTACAGCTACGAATTTGTTTTCAGCAACTTTTTCAGAGTAAACTGATTTAAGAGCTAGGCGACGAACTTTTTGTGGAAGTTTGTAGCCATATGAACGTGGAGTTGGTCCGAAGACAACACCACCACCACGCCATTGTGGTGAGCGGATAGAACCTTGACGAGCACGTCCAGTTCCTTTTTGACGCCATGGTTTGCGTCCACCACCTGATACTGCAGAGCGGTTTTTAACAGCGTGTGTTCCTTGACGAAGGCTTGCGCGTTGGCTGATGATCACATCAAACACAACTGATTCATTTGGTTCAATACCAAATACTGCATCGTTAAGAACAACTTGGCCAGCTTCTTTACCAGTTTGGTCAAATAATGTTACGTTTGCCATTGTGACTGATTTCCCCTTTCTTTATTATTTACCAGCTTTAACTGCTGACTTGATAGTGATAAGAGATTTCTTAGCACCTGGTACGTTACCTTTAATAAGGATAACGTTCTTTTCTGGAACAACTTGTACAACTTCAAGGTTTTGAATTGTTACGCGGTCACCACCCATACGTCCTGCAAGGTTTTTACCTTTGAATACACGGTTAGGTGCAACAGGTCCCATAGAACCTGGACGACGGTGGTAACGAGAACCGTGAGCCATTGGTCCACGTGATTGTCCGTGGCGCTTGATAACACCTTGGAAACCTTTACCTTTAGAAGTACCAGTTACGTCAACAACGTCTCCAGCTGCGAATGTTTCAACTGTAATTTCAGCACCAACTTCCAAGCCTTCAACGTTTTTGAATTCACGAATGAAGCGCTTAGGAGCCGTGTTAGCTTTCGCTACATGTCCTTTAGCAGGTTTGTTGCTCAATACTTCGCGTTTATCATCGAAACCAACTTGGATAGCGTTGTATCCGTCTGTTTCAACAGTTTTAACTTGAAGAACAACGTTTGGAGTTGCTTCAATAACTGTTACAGGGATCAATTCGCCAGCTTCAGTGAAGATTTGAGTCATTCCCACTTTTTTCCCTAAGATTCCTTTTGTCATGAGAAAATAGTTCCTTTTCTATATTTTTTATTCAAAAAGTTTTTAACGAGCGTTTTTTATGCTCAAGTCTAAGATACAAAGGGCGTCAAACTCAAAGTGAAAATAGGAAACTGACGCAGTGTCTAGCGGACACTAGGAAGTTTATCTTTTTCACACCGAGTTTAGCCCGTGTTCAATTAGATTGAAACACCAGCCTCTGCTCTTTTATATTTTAGATTAAAGTTTGATTTCTACGTTTACACCACTTGGAAGATCCAATTTCATCAAGGCATCAACTGTTTTTTGAGTTGGGTTAACGATATCGATCAAACGTTTGTGTGTACGCATTTCAAATTGTTCGCGAGAGTCTTTATATTTGTGAGTCGCACGAATGATTGTGTAGAGGCTACGTTCAGTTGGAAGTGGGATTGGACCCGCAACTTGTGCACCTGTACGAGTAGCTGATTCTACGATTTTTGCAGCCGCTGTGTCAAGCGTACGGTGTTCGTAAGCTTTCAAACGGATACGGATTTTTTTGTTTGCCATCTTTTTCTCCTTTTCGTCTATTTAAGATAATAGGCTAGCTCCACAAGAAAACCGACGCGGTGTTGCGTGGCAATGCAACCGAGCGTGTCGCAACCTCTTGCATCAAAGCTAAAGCTGTAATTTACAGCACCATAATAGAATAACACAAAGCCCCTGCGATTGCAAGGGATTTGTTGCTGTTTTTTCGTTTTTTTACAATGAAACTGTTTTCCTATTTTTTTCTTTCTAAATTTAGGGATTTTCTTCATAAGATAAGTTAAATTATCTTTACCTCAAATTTATCTTCTGATTGTTTGACTAGAATGTCCGCCCTTGACTCGGTTTCTTTATAATATTGTAGATATTGCTCCCGTCTCATCTGATGGCTAGCAAATATAAAGGATGCATCGCGATTTCTCACCGTCGTATCTCGAGCTAGGCGTCGCTTTAATTCGGTCTCCTCATCCGTGTAAAAACAGATGGTTTTGTCAAAGAGTTCTTTGGGTAAAAAGCCCACAGACATCCCTTCGACAATCAGAATTGATTTGTCTCCTGACAAGACCTCACTAGCCTTCCAAGGTTCTTCAATCGTTAAGACATCCATACCCGCCTGTAAGGCCAGGATATCTCTCTGCAAACTTGCCAATTCATGTGCCACTGGCAGACAGGCTGTTACCTTTTGATTTGGCGCGTCCTTTGCTACTACCAAATGGCGTCCGGAGGTGATATAAGGATCTGTTTCTAGCAAATTTACTGTAGTAGAATCTAAAGCTTGGTACAATTCCTGTGCAAAGGTTAATTTACCCGAAGCCCCATGACCGTATACTCCCAGTGTCTTGACTTTTCCAGCTTCTATCTCTGAAACCAGTTGTTTTATCAGGTCTTTTTTCTTCATTCTCTCTTCACCTGTTCATAGCTTTCTTTCCCGTCATTGAGCTTGTCCCAAATCACTACTTGCCCACTTTTGAGGGATTTTTGCACATCGATGATGCGTTGGTTGGACGAACCTCGAAACTGGAGCATGAGATTTCTCTTAGTTCGGTCATACCGTCCATCGACAAGAATGTCAATCAGCGACAAGAGTTCCAGTTTATCTGGAGTTTCCAACATCATTTCTTCCCATGTATAGCCGGTCCATGACCAGATGTCCCTGTCTGGCAATTCCTTACGGATACGTTTCACGAGTGGCAAGAGGATTCCTGTATTAAGGAAGGGTTCTCCTCCTAATAAAGTCAATCCTTGAACATAAGGTTGAGCAAGGTCTGTCATAATCTGTTCTTCTAACTCTTCTGTATAGGGAATGCCAGCATTGAAGGACCAGGTAGCTACATTATAGCACCCCTCACAGTGAAACATGCAGCCTGATACATAGAGGGAGTTCCGCACACCTTCTCCATCTACAAAGTTAAAAGCCTTGTAGTCGATGATACGCCCTTGACTGAGCACCTCGCTTTTCCATTCTTGTGGTTTTGGACTATTCATTCGCTACCTCTATCCAATAACGCTCAACTCCATTACGAACATCTTCAAGAATTCCTCCATTTGCTAGAATGACTGCTCTGCTAGCAGGATTATTCACGCTACAGGTCACAAGAGTTCTCTTGATGTTCTTTTCCTGAGCAACTTGTAAGCCCTGACGGAGAGTTTCCTTAGCATAACCCTTGCCTCTTTCTGATGGACGAATGGAGTAGCCAATGTGACCAGCACAATTCAGTAACCCCTCATTCAGTCTCAATCGCAGATTCAAAAATCCTAGAGTACGACCTGCATCATCAAATGATATAAATTGAATAGAAGGAACACGATTTTTAGGCAAGTTTATTCCCATTTCTTTTTGCATATTTGTTTCCAACCACTCTTCATACACAAAATTCTCTGTATCCCAAAATCCGCCATCATGGGCTGATTGGCTCTTTTCAAACTCTGCCATCATCTCTAAAACTGTTTCTCTATCTGCCAATGTTGGTCTGCGTAATTCCATCCTCACCTCTCACTAAGATAAAAGCGAGAGCTGACTCTCACTTTTATTTCTTCTTATTCTTGTTTAAAAATTGTTCTTTGAGGTTGAGCAAGCGTTCTTTCTTACCAGCTCCACCTTTAGAGTGTTTCTCGTGATAACGGGCCACTTGTGCGCGCCCCTTATCGTCTAATTGATATTTTCCCATTTTATTTCTTTCTAATTTGTTACTTGGTGGCCAGCTATTTTAATCGTTGAACCATTCATATGTTTGACACGCGCAGCGATTTCCTTGTGACGGCCATTGACCATAGGTCTCGCTTGTGGATTTCCGAGATAGCCACAAGTCCGTTTAACAACATCTACTGTTTTAGGGTCACTATTGCCACAGTTTGGACAAGCAAATCCTCTTTCAGTTGGTTCAAAATCCCCTTCAAAGTCACACTTGTAGCAACGGTCAATTGGAGTATTGGTTCCAAGATAACCCACACGGTCATAAGCGTAATCCCAGACAGCTTCCAAGGCCTTTGGATTTTGCTGAAGGACTGGATACTCACAATAATGGATGAAACCACCTGACGCACCTGCTTCTGGATAGACTTTCTCAAAGTCCAATTTTTCAAACGGTGTTGGATTTTTACGAACATCATAGTGGAAAGAATTGGTGTAGTATTCCTTGTCTGTGATATCAGGAATAGAGCCGAACTTCTCTGTATCTAGTCGACAGAAACGGTCTGTCAAACTTTCAGACGGTGTTGAGTAGATAGAGAAATAGTAGCCATATTGGTCAGACCACTCTTCTACACGGCGTTTCATATCGCGAATGATGTCTAGCGTGAATTCCTTAGCATCTGAATTACTTTCCCATCTGTTCCCAAAGAAAACAGTCGCTACTTCATACAAGCCGATATAGCCCAGCGAAACTGTCGCTCGACGATTCTTAAAGAGCTGGTCAACATTTTCTTCTTTACCTAGACGATGGCCAAAAGCACCGTACTGATAGAGGATAGGAGCATTTGCTGGAGTCGCTTCTTTGGTACGTTCGACACGATAAACCAGAGCATCTTCTGCGATATTCATACGCTCGTTGAAAATTTCCCAGAACTTATTCATGTCGCCCTCAGACTCGAGGGCAATACGAGGAAGGTTGACCGTCACAACACCTAGATTCATCCGACCTGAATTAACCTCAACACCATTTTCATCTTTCCAGCCTTGGAGGAAGGAGCGACAACCCATAGGAACCTTGAAAGAACCTGTCAAGTCAACAATCTTATCGTAAGACAAGACGTCTGGGTACATCCGTTTAGTTGCACACTCGAGGGCCAACTGTTTGATGTCGTAGTTTGGGGTCCCTTCTTCCAAGTTAAGGCCTCTTTTCAGCGTAAAAATCAGTTTAGGGAAGATAGCCGTTCGATGTTCTGAACCAAGTCCCTTGATTCGGATGTTTAAGATAGCTTTTTGAATTTCACGCTCAAAACGACTAGTTCCCAGACCAAAACCTAGCGAAGTAAAAGGTGTTTGTCCATTTGAAGTGAAGAGAGTGTTGATTTCATACTCGAGAGATTGCATGGCATCATAGATGTCTTTTTGGGTTTTCTTCCAAGCGTAATCTTCCCGTTTTTCAGGCAAAACCCACTCTTCTGCATCTTTGAGATGTTTTTGGTAATTCTTCTCTGCATAAGGCGCCAAGACTTCATCGATACGGTCAGCTGAACATCCCCCGTACTGGCTTGAAGCAACGTTGGCGATGATTTGGGAAATCTGGGCTGTTGCAGTCTGAATAGACTTGGGACTTTCTACCTCTGCATTTCCAATCTTAAAACCATTTTCCAGCATACCCTTGAAATCAATCAAACAGCAGTTGGTCATAGGGGTATAGGGACTGTAGTCCAAATCGTGATAGTGGATATCCCCTTTTTGGTGGGCATTGGCTACGTGCTTAGGAAGCATTTGCAGTCCGATTGATTTCCCAACAATCCCCGCAGTCAAATCACGTTGGGTGTTAAAAACATCGCTGTCTTTATTTGCATTTTCGTTAACAACCGCCTGGTCTTTGTTGAGAAGTTTATGGATACTAAAGTTGATATCTGTCGCTTTCGAGCGTTCAAAATCCCTCTGTGTCCGATAAGTAATATACTCCTCAGCCAGCGCATATTCTTTGGCTTCAAGGAGTTCATGTTCTACGATATTTTGAATTTCATAAATCTTAACTCCCTTTGGAAAGCGACTATGAATTTCTGTGACAATTCGCTCGGTCAGAGCATTTAGGCGCTTTTCAACCAAAGGTGTCACATCCATAACCTTGTCTGCCGCCTTGTGGAGAGCCTTGTCAATCTTGTCCACATCAAATACAACACGTCTCCCATCTCGTTTTTCAACGAAGAGGGTTGGTAGGATTGTAATTTTTTCTTCTAGTGCAATCATATGCATGCTCGTTTCTAAAATGTTATTTCTAGAAAGTATTATACCACTCTAAAAAGAAAAATCAATATCTTGTGTTAAAAATCCTAAATTTTTTAAAAATACACAAGATATTGATTCTATTATTTAATTTTATAGATTTTGAATTCTGAGTAATCAGTCTTTACTTGTTGATAATTTTCTTTCAAGAGTGTTTCTACTTCAGACCAGAGCGCCACCTTATCATTCACCACAATCAACTTGGGTTGTTTTTCTTTCAAGTCATTGATCAAGGTAGTTTTGTTTTCTTCTGTATTCGTGTAAAGAAGAGGCGATGGGAACATCGATCCAGCCAAACGCTGGCTTTCCTTATAGATCTGAACATGAGAATCCCAGATATAGATTTGGTCCCCCTCACTCGTCTCTTGTTTGACTCTATCTACTACTTGATGTTGTTCTTCATGCGAAGCTGGATGCAAGACAAAACGAGCTACAAAAGGAACTGCAATTAGATAAACCACTACTAGAATCGGTAGGTAGAGATTTCCCTTCATAAATTTTTTCCATAAAGTTGGAACTTCTTCTCTTCTCCGACGACGTGCTATTCTTCCCGAGTGTTCCCCACGAATACTGGTTATCAAAAGAAGGAGTAAAAATGGAAGGATTAGAATCCAACGCGAACCGTGAAGAGGTTCTTGAGAAAAAAGCAACAAGGCTAGTACAAATAAGAAAACAAAGCTAGCTGGTACTGAGATGACATATAATCTAGATGCTTTAGATTGGAACAAACCGAGAAAAATAAGAATGAAAGCTCCTAATCCAAAGGTTAATAGACCATAAAATAAAGCATTCTCTACTAACTGGGGATTAGCAAAAATACGCATGGAAGTAAATGGATACAAAAATCTACTTAAAGCCTCTCCAAAACCTCCTGAAATGATGACATAGTAGCCTAAAGGATAAAATAGGAGAGAGAAACCAAGTGCTGCCGCAAAAAATTGATAAATTCCATGTATAAAGCGCCCATGTCCAACATTAAAGACAAATAAACCTGTCATTACTACTACAGTAAAGAGAAGACTTGTAAGAGGATCTATGAAAAATGATAGGGCTAAGAAAATCCCCAAACGTAGAAATCCCTTGTCATGGTTAGGATTTGATAGATAACGCGCTACTAAAGAAAAGCCTGCAAATAAGAATGGAAGAGCTACAATCGTAGCATAGCCTCCTCCAAAACCTATACCAGATACCAAAAGATAAAATATCGTTAGGAGTTGCTTAGCTTGATCCCTTTGTCCTGTCAGATAGTCAGTTGCAGAAAAAAGGAAATAACCCCCTCCTAAGAGGGCTAGCCATTCTACCAAGGCAAAAAGAATGCCTCCTTGGGTAATGTAAAGTAGTAAATAATAAAGAATGCCTTGACTAGCATAATAGCTACTGTAAAGCTGTCCTCCCTGATGCAATGCCCAGCCTATATACAGGTCCTGAGCCTGAGAGGGACTTACCATATCTAAAAGTAAAGGAAGTACCACAGAAAAAATCGTCGCAATCGTACTTCCAATGATAAGGCTGAAAAACGGGAAAGCTAGGCGCTCTTCTTTTTCCAGGTTCGATTCAAGGTTCCTATCCAGTCTATTTTCAATTTCATTACTCTGTATCGTTTCGGATACTTCTTCGATTCTGCCATATACAGCCATGTCGTTTCTCCTATTCAATTTATCTGTCTTAGTATATCAAAAAGACCTAGAATTGTCAGCTTGCGATGGCTGTTTGAGTGATTTTTTACATAGTTTCACAAAGGTTTCAATTTCTCGAAATCGATGTAAATGTGTCTGTTTAAATATCATGATATAATCCAATTCTTTCTGAGTTAGCATCTTTCCTCCTACATCTTCTTATTCGTAAAAGGCAAGAAAAATAGGACTGGTTTGTGTCCTAAGTCCTAGATTTCTTATAAGATTGGGGCAAATAACTGGGCAATTTCCTTAATCAATTTTTGATACCAGCTATTTTTTATCGTATGAGCAAAAATTTCTTGCGATACTGAAAAAATCTCCTCAAAATCTTTTTGAATCTCTGTGATTGATTTCGTTTTATATAGCAAAACTGCATTTTCATAGTGGTGAAGTAAACTTCTGTAATCTAAGTTAATGGTTCCAACTGCAGCAAAGTCCTTATCCACTAAGATTTGTTTACTGTGGATGAAGCCTGGACTATACTCAAAAATTCTTACTCCTGCCGATAATAAATCCGAATAAGCTCCTCTTGTAATGAGTTGGATTAATTTTTTATCTGGAATGAAAGGTGTTACAATGCGGATATCAACACCCCTCATAGCTGCATTTTTAATACTCTCTGTTAAGTCATAGTCAATAATCAGATAGGGTGTTGTAATATAGACTGAATCAGTGGCCTGATTAATCAAACTTTGATAGACTTTTTTCCCTACCTGAGTACGGAAAATGGGCTTGGGTCCACTACCATAAGGAATGCAGAGACCTTGACTAGAACAAGGCTGATTTTCCAAGTGATACTGGTCAAAATCGCTGATTTGCCCACGATTGATATACCAGGTCATCAAAAAGAGACGGGTTAGAGCCTTGACACCAGGACCATCTAAGCGAATCCCACTATCCTTCCAATAACCAAAGCGTTCTACATGATTGATGTACTCATCGGCTAAGTTAATCCCTCCTGTATACGCTATCTGACCATCTATGACAAGGATTTTACGATGGTCTCGATTATTGTAAGCTACTGTCAAACGAGGAATCACCTTATTAAACTTATGGACCTCAATTCCTCGACTACGAAGCTGAATAGTATAATCCCCAGGTAAAGTCGCCATACAACCGATATCATCATAGAGCATCTTGACCTCGACACCCTGAGCTGCCTTTTGCTCTAGTATATCTAGTATACTATTCCACATCAGACCTTCTTCAACAATATAATACTCTAAAAAGATAAACTTTTCAGCTTTCTTGAGATCTTCCAGCATATGTTGCCACATGCTTTCACCTGAAGAAAAGAATTGTGAGTCGGTTCGATCATAGACATCGGCATTGCTATCCATACTCAACAAAGATTTGATAACTCCGTAAGCTGCCTTATCATCTTCCTTCAATTTCTGGCGGAGTGCTTTACTGTTATCCTCCCGAAAATGCATGGAACCAAGTCTGTCCAACTGCTTGATTTCTTTTTTGGACAATCGCCTTTCCCCGAACATCAGATAGAGCAGGGGGCCAATGATAGGAACAAAAGTTACCACTAACCACATTACTTTGCTTTCAGGTGTCATAGAACGATTGACAATCGCGACAATAGTCGCCATACTCATAATGATTAAGAGAATCACCCAAAGAATAGGGGCCATACGCCCTAAATAAAGAAAGAGACCAAAAACAAGACACAGTTCAAGCAGCATAATCGAAAGACTAAAGCCATACTTGGACATTAATAATTGAAATTTTCTATATTTCATATCCCCTCCTTGATAGTTTGAATGCTAAAAACAGGTAATTGATACTAGTATAACTCAGGTATTCGACAGAAGGCAAGTATTTATGATTATTTTTCTGAGTAATCATAAAAGAGACCGAAAAATCCAGTCTCCTTCTAGTCTATTTTGATAAAACGATGCGATCAGACGCTTCTCTATCCATATCGTCGATAATCATCTGGTTACCATTAATTGTATAAATCTTGGCATCATCACCAATAATCATGCGTTGATTGGCTGCATCGAAGCTAACCTGCTTGATCTTTTGATCTCCGTCAGTCTCAACCTGTGTCCATGTACCAGTTGTTCCAGTCACTACCAAAGTGATGCGGTCTCCTTCATCCTGACCAGTATAAGTTCCATCAATATTAGTTGGTTGAGCTGTAACTGTGTTTTGTGAAGAACTTGTTGCTGCCTGGTTTGTATTTTCTGTAGAAGATGAAGCAGCAGGTTGTGATTGCTGAGTTTGTTGAGTTTGCGATTGAGCTGCTGGTTGTTGAACCTGTTGAGTTCTCTGTGAACAAGCTACTAAGAGACTAAGACTTGCTAGAGAAGCAAGAGAAAGTGTGAATCTTTTTAATTTCATGATGAATTTCCTTTCTTCTACCAATTTAGAGCAATTTTCTTCTAACTGGCAGTTCCCCTAGTATAACAAGTTCAAAAAAGGAGGTCAATTTATCTGCTCATGCTCCTGTAGGTGAATCCGTACTTCTGAGATAAAATAGAGAGACCCTGTAATGAACAACAAGTCCTGCGCGTCTGCCCTTGCTTCAAAACTGCTGATAAATTCTCGGTAAGAAGGAATTATATGGTAGCCGATCACATCTGTCTCGTCCAAGGACCCTTGATAGTCAAAGCCTGTCACCTTGAGTTCTACCTGAGGTAAATTTTCAGTCAGATAGCCCAACATCCCTTGATAATCCTTCCGTTTCAAGGCTCCAAATAGGATTTGAGGACGATAGCCTTCCTGCTCTTTTTCTTTGATAAACTCAACCAAGCGAGTCAAGGCAGGGAGGTTATGAGCACCATCCAAGTAAATCTGCGGACGAATACGCTCCAAACGGCCAGCCCAATGGGTCTTCTCCAAAGCCTGTCTTACAGCCTGCTCATCAACAACTTCCTTTCCCTCTCTCATAAAGAGAAGAAATGCTTGCAATGCCAAGGCCGCATTTTCCTGCTGATAAGCTCCTTCTAAACCTATTTTCAACTGTGAAAGAGTACCCAAAGAACTTGAAAAATCACCCTTTAGCATTGAAAAATTTTGACCTTCCTGATAAAGGTCAACAGCTAAAGACTCAGCTTTTTTCTGACAAACAAGCCTAGCTTCTGAAGACAACTTAGCAATCACTGCCTTTTTACCAGCCTTGAAAATACCAGCTTTCTGCTCTGCGATTGCTTCTAGACTATCGCCCAGAGTCTCCTGATGGTCAAGTCCGACGGAAGTGATGACAGCAATCTCTCCAGTTACCACATTGGTCGTGTCAAGTAAGCCACCAATTCCCACTTCTAGTAGAACCACATCCACCTCTTGCTCCCTAAAATAGAGAAAAGCAATCAAGGTCAGCAATTCAAAAAAGGACAACTGATCATGGGTTTGCAGAAGTGTTTTTTCCATCTCCTTGACTTGCTCAGCTAAACGAATAAAGTCTGCGTCTTCTATAGGTTGTCCATTAATGCAGATTCGGTCATTGATAGAGACGATATGAGGGGAGGTAAAGGTCGCAACTTTTTTGCCATGCCCCATAAATAACTCCCTCATAAAAGCAATAGTAGATCCTTTTCCATTAGTTCCTGTTACGTGGATAATAGGGTAAGACTGCTCAGGATTTCCTAACAAATCCACCGCTTGCTGCATTCGACCCAAACCTGATCGAAAATTCAAACCAATCCGACTATGGAGCCATTCTTCGACTTCAAACATATACATCTCCTTGATAAAAGTCTAATCAATTACCGCATCAAAGTATGATGACTAACAAAAAACGAGGTCAGGATTTTCGTCCCGACCTCTTACCTGGTTAGCTAATAACTAGCTACTATAAATTTTAACGTGGGGTAAAAACATCCACAGGACATTCCAACTCTTCTAATTTCTAGGAGTTGGGCTGATACAGTCTCCCAGACTTACTTACGGTCTTTATTTTTAGCGTCAGGCTAAAAACGTCCCCCGGACGTTCCAACTCTTCCAATTTCTAGTAGTTGGGGTGATACAGTCTCCCAGACTGCCTGCTCTTTCTTTTTTCTAAAAGCAGGGCTAAAAACGTCCCCCGGATATTTTTACTCCTCCATAAAACTATTGAAGACTTCTTCAATCATGTTCCATTCGTCTTCTGAGTCTTCTGGGATTGGTTGTAATTCGCCTTCTGTTCCATCTTCGTTTTCGATGAATGAGTAAGCTTGGATTTCAACTTGTCCGTCTTCGTCTTCTTCTGCGTTAACTGGTACTAGAAGAACATAGTTTTTACCAAATTCTTCTTTTCCGTCAATCGTCAAAAGGATTTCAAACAAGGTTTCGTTTCCTTGCTCATCTACTAGTGTGATTAGTTCACGTTCTTCGTGTTCGTGGTTATGATCGTGTGACATAGCCTCTCCTTATATTAAAATTTTCTATCTAAATAATTTTGTAAAATCAGCTGAGCTGCTAACTTATCAATGACTTTCTTGCGCTTATTGCGACTGATATCTGCTTGTTCAATCAACATGCGCTCTGCAGCAACTGTTGTCAAGCGTTCATCTTGATAATCTACTGGTAAACCAAAAAGCTCTTCTAGCTTTGCTCCGTATGCTTGACTAGCTTCCACACGCGGTCCGCTTGTATTGTTCATGTTTTTGGGCAAGCCCACTACAAATCGTTCCACCTTGTAAGTATCAACCAACTTCTTAACGCGGTCAAAACCAAATTGGCCTTGCTCCTCATTGATTTGGATGATTTCAAGCCCTTGAGCTGTAAAACCGAGCGGATCGCTGATGGCCACCCCTACCGTTTTCGAACCGACGTCCAATCCCATAATTCTCATAGGTTATAGATCGACTCCTTGTCCTTTAAGGTAGTAGCGGACCAATTCCTCAACGATTTCATCACGCTCATACTTACGGATTTGATTTCGTGCATTATTATAACGAGGAACGTAGGCAGGGTCTCCACTCAATACGTAACCTACGATTTGGTTAATTGGGTTGTAGCCCTTATCGTTCAACGAAGCATAGACATCAGTCAAAGTTTCGCTAATTTCTTTTTTATTGGAATCGTCCAGTTTAAAACGTACTGTTTCTTCAGTAAATCCCATTCTAACACCCTCTTTCCTTAGAATAGTACCATTATAGCATAATTCCTTACCTTCTACAATTCAGGCAGTCTATTTATTTGGATTTTCTATTGTTCTGTCGCGCCATTTGCCAATCTGTCTGAAATATATTTGCTTGGTTCATTCTTCAAGAGATTTTCTAAACCAATATTCTTCAGATATTCAGTCTGAGAAGCCTTCTTGACATCCAAAACTTGAAAATCATAACTAGTCGTTGTTTGAAGTTCTGTTGCACTTAATAATTTGGTTTCAAGCTTAAAGCCTGCCAATTTACGAGCTTCTATGATGGATTCATCCTTCTCCTCCGCCTCGAGAAGAGCTTTTTGAGTTTCCTCCACTCCATGTTGGTCAATATAAGTCTTCAGCTCATCTGAGACTGGACGCTTTTGTTGAATCGTTAGGCTCAAAAAAGTCTTATCCTTGTAAGTAATGGTTTGGGTTTGCTGGCTACCATCATCTGACTTGGGCAAGACCAAAGTCTTAGTTACAACTGTATTCTTCTCGGCATTTTCAATAACTGGCAATGCTGACTGAAGCGTATCCTTTTCTGTTTTTGTAGCTGTTGCAGTTTCTTTTTTCTGCCCACAACCAGCCAGGACAAAAAGGAAAGCTAGACTAACAAGAACAATTTTTTTCATTTCTCTCTTCTTTCTTTTTCAGATTAAAACAGAACAAGACTGAGAATTGCTCCCAGCCTTGAT
The DNA here is from genome assembly GCA_009496085.1 of Streptococcus mitis. Lineage (GTDB taxonomy): Bacteria > Bacillota > Bacilli > Lactobacillales > Streptococcaceae > Streptococcus > Streptococcus mitis_BY. The sequence continues at coordinate 70,717 of WIJN01000005.1, forward strand.
GTTTATAGAGCTGCACGCAAACGTGCTTCTGCATTTTCTACATTACGGACAGAGCGTGGTAGGAAGGCACGAATATCGTCTTCCTTATAGCCAACTTGTAGGCGTTTTTCATCCACAAGGATTGGGCTCTTTAAAATTCTCGGCGTTTCCATAATCAGATTGAGGACTTCATTGACACTCAAATCTTCAATATCCACTCCAAGGGCTTTGGCATAGCGATTTTTAGACGAAACGATGCTGGCTATTCCGTTATCTGTTTTTGTCAGAATATCCAGTAATTCTTCTCGCGTAATTCCTTCTTTACCAAGGTTTTGTTCTTTATAACTTAACTGGTGGGCATTGAGCCAGGTTTTTGCTTTTTTACAGCTAGTACAACTTGAGACTGTATAAATTTTAATCATGTACCTACCCCTTTCGCTACATGTTACTATCAGTTTAGTCTATTATACCATAAAAAACATCCGACTTGCGACCTATTTTTAAATTTTTTAAACTTTTTTCGCCATTTTCGTACTTTTTTCTTGACAAATAACTAAATGACTATCAACTCTTTTGGAGCTAGGGTCAACAATTCACAACCTGTTTCTGTAATCAAGATATCATCCTCGATACGAACCCCATATTTGCCTTCGATATAAATACCTGGTTCATCGGTCAAGGCCATACCCGCCTTAATAGTTTCTGTAGAAGTTTGGCTAAAGTAAGGCTCTTCATGGATATCAAGTCCAATACCGTGTCCAATACCGTGGGTAAAGTAGTCGCCATAGCCTGCCTCGATGATAATATCACGAGGAATTTTGTCAAAGTCACGGAAACCTAAGCCAGCCTTAGCCTGATTAATCAAGGCTTGGTTAGCTTTTAGAACTGTATTGTAAATCTCTGCCTGCTCGTCGCTAACATGCCCCAGATAGATAGTCCGTGTCATATCACTGACATAGTGGTCATAAAGGCAACCGAAGTCCATAGTAATGGCTTCTCCCAATTCCACTGGTTTATGCATAGGATGGGCATGGGGTTTAGAAGAATTGATACCGCTAGCTAGAATGGTGTCAAAAGACAAGCCAGATGCTCCCAACTCACGCATGCGGAAGTCAAGGAAGTTGGCAATCTCAATCTCAGTCTTTCCTGGATTAATAAAGTCAAGCGCATCGCGGAAAGCTTGGTCTGAGATAGAACAAGCCTTGCGAATCGCTGCAATCTCCGCTTCATCCTTAATCATTCTAAGACTTTCAACAAACTGAGTTTGTGGAAGCAAGTCAATTCCTTCAAAAGCTGCCTGCATACGGTGATAATAAGAGACCGAAATCTCGTCTTCAAAACCGATTCGAGACAAGCCCATGTCCTTAACAATTCCTGCAATGACAGCTAATTCATCGCGGTCAGCCGCAATCTCAAACCCACTGGTTTCTTGCTTAGCTGCAATGATATAGCGAGAGTCTGTCACCAAGACCTGACGGTCACGGCTGATGAAGACTGTTCCGTTTGAGCCCCAAAAACCAGTCAAGTAGTAGACGTTTTTAAGGTTATTGATGATGATGCCATCTAGTTCTTTTTCTTGCATTTTCGCTAGAAATGCTTGTACGCGTTTATTCATGATGTAACTTTCCTTTCAAATAATGTCCTGTGTAGCTGGCTTCATTGGCCGCTACTTCTTCTGGAGTTCCTGTTGCGATGATGGTTCCACCACCGACACCGCCCTCAGGTCCCAAGTCAATAATATGGTCTGCCGTCTTGATAACGTCTAAATTGTGCTCGATAACAAGGACTGTATTGCCATCATCGACAAAGCGAGCTAAAACCTTGAGCAATCGAGCGATATCCTCGGTATGAAGACCTGTCGTCGGCTCATCCAGAATGTAGAAAGATTTTCCTGTCGATCGTTTGTGAAGTTCACTAGCCAGTTTCATACGCTGGGCTTCTCCCCCAGAAAGGGTGGTAGCAGGTTGCCCCAATGTCACATAACCAAGTCCCACATCCTTGATAGTCTGAAGTTTGCGCTGAATTTTCGGAATGTGTTGGAAGAATTCCACCGCATCATTAACCGTCATATCCAAGACCTGCGAGATATTCTTTTCCTTGTAGTGAACTTCTAGGGTTTCACTGTTGTAGCGGGTACCATGGCAGACTTCACAAGCCACGTATACATCTGGCAAGAAGTGCATCTCAATCTTGATAATCCCGTCACCTGAACAGGCTTCACAGCGACCACCCTTGACGTTGAAACTGAAACGACCCTTCTTGTAGCCTCGAATCTTAGCTTCATTTGTCTGGGCAAAGAGGTCACGTATATCGTCAAAAACTCCCGTATAGGTAGCTGGATTAGACCTCGGCGTTCGTCCAATCGGGCTCTGGTCAATATCAATCAAGCGGTCTACATGCTCAATCCCTGTAATAGTTTTAAACTTACCAGGTTTGTCTGAATTGCGGTTGAGCTTCTGGGCAATGGCTTTTTTGAGGATACTATTGATCAAGGTCGACTTGCCTGAGCCCGACACCCCTGTCACCGCAATGAATTTTCCGAGAGGGAAGCGAGCAGTGATATTTTGTAGGTTGTTTTCACACGCTCCTGTCACTTCGATAAAACGACCATTTCCTACACGGCGCTCGTCTGGTACTGGAATGGCACGTTTGCCTGACAAGTACTGGCCTGTGATAGACTTACTGTTACGAGCTACCTGTTTAGGCGTACCTGCGGCGACAATCTCCCCACCAAAAACACCCGCACCAGGACCAACGTCAATCAGATAATCCGCCTCCCGCATGGTATCTTCATCGTGTTCCACTACAATGAGAGTATTGCCCAAATCACGCATATTTTTCAGACTGGCAATCAGACGGTCATTATCCCTCTGGTGGAGCCCAATCGATGGCTCATCTAGGATATAGAGGACACCTGATAGGTTAGAACCAATCTGAGTTGCCAAGCGAATTCGCTGACTTTCCCCACCTGAAAGGGTTCCTGCCGAACGTGACAGGGTTAGGTAGTTAAGACCCACGTTCTTAAGGAAGGTCAAACGATCCTTGATTTCCTTGAGAATAGGGCGAGCAATGATGGCTTCATTTTCAGACAAGGTTAACTGGCTCACCAACTCCAAGTGGTCTGCGATAGACAGGTCTGAAATTTCTCCGATATGTGGTCCTTGCTCACCACCCACACGAACAGACAAGGCCTGGTCATTGAGGCGATAACCATTACAAGTTCCGCAGGTCAGCTCATTCATGTAAAGACGCATCTGGGTGCGAGTGTAATCGCTGTTTGTCTCGTGATAGCGACGCTTGATATTATTGACAACTCCCTCAAAAGGAATGTCAATATCACGCACACCGCCAAATTCATTCTCATAGTGGAAATGGAATTCCTTGCCATCTGAGCCGTAGAGAATCAAGTTTTTGTCTTCTTCTGACAAGTCCTCAAAAGGCTTATCCATATCCACTCCAAAAGCTGTCATAGCCTGCTCTAGCATGTTTGGATAGTAGTTGGATGAGATAGGATTCCAAGGAGCCAAGGCTCCCTCACGTAAGGTTTTGCTGGCATCTGGCACTACCAAATCAGTATCCACCTCCAGCTTGATGCCTAAGCCATCACACTCACTACAAGAACCAAAAGGAGCATTGAATGAGAAGAGACGAGGCTCTAACTCTGGAACAGTAAAGCCACAAACTGGACAGGCATAATGCTCAGAGAAGAGCAACTCAGAGTCGTCCATGGTGTCGATAATGACATAGCCTTCTGAGATACGAAGGGCTGCCTCAATGGAATCAAAGAGACGACTACGAATACCCTCCTTGATGACAATACGGTCAACCACGACATCAATATTGTGTTGCCTGCTCTTAGACAACTCTGGCACTTCGGTCACATCATAGACTTCCCCATCCACACGGACACGAACATAACCGTCTTTCTGAATTTTTTCAATAACGCTCTTGTGCTGTCCTTTTTTCTTACGGATAACTGGGGCTAAGATTTGCAGACGTTGGCGTTCTGGCAACTCCAAAACCTTATCAACGATCTGCTCCACAGAAGAAGCCTTGATAGCCCCATGCCCGTTGATACAGTAAGGCGTCCCCACACGCGCGTAGAGGAGACGCAGATAGTCATTGATTTCAGTCGTTGTTCCCACCGTCGAGCGAGGATTTTTACTAGTCGTTTTCTGGTCGATGGAAATAGCTGGGCTGAGACCATCAATGGCATCTACATCAGGCTTCTCCATATTTCCCAAGAATTGACGAGCGTAGGCTGACAAACTCTCCACATAGCGACGTTGTCCCTCCGCATAGAGGGTATCAAAGGCCAGACTGGATTTCCCTGAACCTGACAAACCTGTCACAACAACTAGCTTGTCTCGTGGAATCTCCACATCAATATTTTTTAAATTATGGGCACGCGCCCCATGAATGACAATTTTATCTTGCATTTTTGTTCTTTCTAGTCCATTATTGCTTACCATTATACCAAAAAAAGTGAGATTCTATTACCCAAAAGGCCGATTTTGTAGTATAATAGTACGGTGTGAAAAAATCTGAAAAATGAGAAAGGATAAGGGATATGAAACAAGTTTTTCTCTCTACAACAACTGAATTTAAAGAGATCGATACGCTTGAACCGGGTACTTGGATCAATCTCGTTAATCCAACTCAAAATGAATCACTCGAAATCGCTAACGCCTTCGATATTGATATTGCCGACCTCCGAGCACCGCTCGATGCGGAAGAAATGTCTCGTATTACCATTGAAGATGAGTACACCCTGATTATCGTAGACGTGCCAGTCACAGAAGAAAGAAATAACCGCACCTACTACGTAACCATCCCACTTGGTATTATCATCACCGAGGAAACCATTATCACTACGTGTTTGGAACCATTACCAGTCCTTGATGTCTTTATCAACCGTCGTTTGCGTAATTTCTACACTTTCATGCGTTCGCGTTTTATCTTTCAGATTCTTTATCGCAATGCAGAGCTCTACCTAACAGCCCTTCGTTCGATTGACCGTAAGAGTGAACAAATCGAAAGTCAACTGCATCAATCAACTCGTAATGAAGAATTGATTGAGCTCATGGAATTGGAAAAAACCATCGTCTATTTCAAGGCTTCCCTCAAAACAAATGAGCGTGTGATTAAGAAATTGACCAGCTCAACCAGTAATATCAAGAAATACCTTGAGGACGAAGACCTGCTTGAAGATACCCTGATTGAAACCCAACAGGCCATCGAGATGGCAGACATTTATGGAAACGTCTTGCATTCTATGACAGAGACCTTCGCCTCTATCATTTCTAACAACCAGAACAACATCATGAAAACCTTGGCCCTTGTGACCATCGTCATGTCCATCCCAACCATGGTCTTTTCTGCCTACGGGATGAACTTTAAGGATAATGAAATCCCCCTAAACGGTGAGCCAAATGCCTTCTGGTTAATCGTCTTTATCGCCTTCGCTATGAGTGTCTCGCTCACTCTCTATCTCATCCATAAAAAATGGTTCTAAGAGGAGTTCCTATGTCTCAGATTGATCTACAAAAATTAACTAAGAAAAACCAAGAGTTTGTCCACATCGCTACCCAACAATTCATCAAAGATGGAAAAACAGACGCTGAAATCAAGGCTATTTTTGAGGAAGTTATTCCCCAAATCCTTGAGGAGCAAGCCAAAGGTACGACTGCTCGTTCCCTCTATGGCGCACCGACCCACTGGGCTCATAGCTTCACTGTTAAGGAGCAATATGAAAAAGAGCATCCAAAAGAAAATGATGATCCAAAACTCATGATTATGGACTCAGCCCTTTTCATCACTAGCCTCTTTGCCCTCGTCAGCGCCCTCACAACCTTCTTCTCAGCAGATCAAGCTTTCGGCTATGGATTGATTACCCTCCTCTTAGTTGGACTGGTTGGTGGATTTGCCTTCTACTTGATGTACTACTTTGTTTACCAATATTATGGACCAGATATGGACCGCAGTCAACGTCCGCCTTTCTGGAAATCTGTACTAGTTATCCTAGCTTCTATGTTCCTTTGGTTACTTGTCTTCTTTGCAACAAGCTTCCTACCAGCTAGCCTTAACCCAGTACTTGCTCCATTGCCACTGGCTATTATCGGAGCAGCCCTCCTAGCCCTTCGCTTCTATCTCAAGAAACGCTTGAACATCCGCAGCGCAAGTGCAGGACCAACACGCTATTAAGAAAAGGAAAGAGCTATGGCGTATAGTCAATCTTTAGCTCAGCAGATTCGAAAAATTCTAGCGCTCAAACTTCCTCCCCAAATTTTCGAAGAAGAGCTAGAAGAAAAGAAGCTGTTTGGTGGCCTGGCCTTTATGATTCGTGGTAAAATGGTCCTTACTGTCAGTTCCAGAAAGGATGAACTGGTTATGGTCAGAATTGGCAAGGAAATGGAGAAGCAAGTTCTACCCCGAACAGGAGCTCATACCACATTGATGAGAGGGCGACCTTATCATGGCTATATAGACCTAGATATCGAAGGTCAAAAAGAACTTCCTTACTGGATTGATTTAGCCCTCTCCTATAATCAAGAGTTGACCAAGTAACTCATATCTAGTGAGATTAGAAAAACGAAAAGCAACTGCACAGGCGGTTGCTTTTTCACTTGCTTTCTTGAGATTCAATAGTACTTCTGACTCTAATTCCTATAGTTTTCTCTCATCTTTTGTGATAGAATAGGCTCATACTCAATGAAAATCAAAGAGCAAACTAGGAAGCTAGCCGCAGGCTGTACTTGAGTACGGCAAGGCAAAGCTGACGTGGTTTGAATTTGATTTTCGAAGAGTATCAATCTATTTCTAGGAGGATGAGATATGGTTTCTACTGTTGGTGTTGTTAGTTTATCTAGTGGCATTATCGGAGAGAACTTTGTCAAACACGAAGTGGACTTGGGTGTCCAACGTCTCAAGAACCTGGGACTCAATCCTACCTTTTTGCCTCATTCGCTAAAAGGATTAGACTTTATCAAGGACCATCCTGAAGCTCGTGCAGAGGATTTGATTCATGCCTTTTCTGATGATAACATTGACATGATCCTATGCGCCATCGGTGGAGACGATACCTATCGCTTACTACCTTATCTTTTTGAAAATGACCGACTTCAAAAGGTTATCAAACAAAAGATTTTTCTTGGCTTCTCAGATACAACCATGAACCATCTCATGTTGCATAAACTAGGAATCAAGACTTTTTATGGTCAATCCTTCTTAGCAGACATTTGTGAATTAGACAAGGAGATGTTGCCCTATAGTCTTCACTACTTTAAAGAATTAATTGAGACGGAAAGAATCTCAGAAATTCGCCCTAGCAATGTTTGGTATGAGGAAAGGACTGACTTCAGTCCCAAGGCTCTGGGAATACCTCGTGTCAGTCATGCAAATACCGGTTTTGAGTTGTTGCAAGGAAATGCCCAGTTTGAGGGGGAAATTCTCGGTGGTTGCCTCGAATCCCTCTACGATATCTTTGACAACTCTCGATACGCAGACAGCACGGAGCTCTGCCAAAAATACAAACTTTTCCCTGACTTGTCAGACTGGGAAGGAAAAATCCTCTTGCTCGAAACAAGCGAAGAAAAGCCTGAGCCAGAATACTTCGAAAAGATGTTGCGGACTTTAAAGGACACTGGCATATTCGAGGTCATCAGTGGACTCCTGGTCGGAAAACCTATGGATGAAACTTTCTATGACGACTATAAAGAGGCACTATTGGATATTATTGACAGCAATATCCCGATTCTCTATAATCTGAATGTCGGCCACGCAACTCCAAGAGCAATTGTCCCCTTTGGGGTCCATGCTCATGTAGATGCACAGGAACAAGTCATTCGCTTTGACTATAACAAAAAATAAATAGTTTCTCTATTTTTGTGCTTTTGTATTGGTTTTCGTTACAATTTGTATCTGAATTTATTGCATTTCGCTAATTTCTATGGTATCCTTTTAAAGGAGGTGTATATGACAAAACAAAAAATTAATCGAATCGTAGGTTCTATTGGTGCCTTTATTGGAATTATAGTATTTATTGCCTACATACCTCAAATTATCGCTAATTTACAAGGAAATAAAGCTCAACCATTTCAACCTTTATCAGCTGCAATATCTTGCTTAATCTGGGTTATTTATGGATGGACAAAGGAACCTAAGAAGGATTGGATACTAATCATTCCAAATTCAGCTGGTGTTATTTTAGGTGGAATCACTTTTCTGACTTCACTCTAACAAATATACTAGTATATATAAAAAGCTGGGAAGAGTTTCTCAGCTTTTTTCTATATTCTCAAATATTCTAGTTACCTATACTCGCTAATTGCTGCTTTTCCACTCACAATCATTCTCGTGGTCATCAACTAGGCCTGCAGCCTGTAGAAAAGACAAGACGGCGACTGGGCCTGTGAACTTGAAGCCTCGTTTTTTGAGATCTTTGGCTAATTTCTCAGACAAGGGTGTTTTAGCTGGGGCTTGGCGGTAGTCGGGAACATCATTAACGATCGTTTTCCCCTCAACAAAAGACCAAAGATAGGCATCAAAAGAGCCATATTCTTCCTGTAGTCGTAAAAATGCTTGGGCGTTAGCGCGTGTAGCAAAAATCTTGGCTCTATTTCGGATGATGGCTGGATTCTCCAGCAAGTTTTCCAATTCGGCATCTGTCATTTCTGCGACCGCTTGAATTTGATAGCCATGAAAGGCTTCTCGGAAAGCTTGGCGTTTGTTGAGTACCGTTTCCCAAGACAGGCCTGCCTGATAGGTTTCCATACACAACAACTCAAACAATGCTTGATCATCATGGAGGGGCTGACCCCACTCCTCATCATGGTAGGCTACATATAGAGGATTGATCATCTTGACCCACGAACAACGTTTTGTCATGCTCTGCTCCTATTTGACCAACATTTTAAGGGCCGACTTGATATAGTTCTCAGCTGTATCTGTCGTTCCTTCAAAGAATTTCTTGATTTTCTTGAGTTCGGTCGCCTTGTAGCCCAGTGCCAACATGGCTTCCATGGCTTCTTCCAATTCTTGGTTTTCAGCGCTTGCTTGCACTGCGACCTTAGCAGGAAGGTCATCTCCAGCAACTACTACCTTGCCTTCCAAGTCCAGCACCATCTGCTGGGCTGTTTTCTTGCCAATTTTAGGGAACTTGGTCAAGTAGGTAATATTCTTGGTTTCGATGGCTTGAACCAAGCCAGCATTGTCATCGGCAGCGATAATAGCAAGAGCTGATACAGGACCAATCCCAGAAACCGAAATCAGACTGAGAAAGAGTTTCTTCTCGTCCTCTGAACGAAATCCATAAAGTAGATGCGCATCCTCACGCACCACCTGATGCACATAAACTTGAGCTTCTTGGTTGACTTGTCCTGAGTAGGCATAAGGATTGGCCACATGCAGGATATAACCGATACCGTTGACTTCAAGAACAATGTATTTAGCAGTGATTTTGGTAATGATTCCTTTTAAATATTCGTACATAGTTTTCCTTTTATGCTCAATGAAAATCAAAAGCAAACTAGAAAGCTAGCCACAGCTTTGATATTGCAGATAGAGCTGACCTAGTTTGAAGAGATTTTCAAAGCGTATTCGTTTAATATTTCCCCAACTCACGGAGACTGGTGTGATTTTCCTGAATGCGTCGGAACATCTTTTCCATATCCGACTTGGTAAAATGCACCAAAACAGGACGGCCATGTGGACAGTTGTAGGGATTGTCACATTGAGAGAGCTGATAGAGGAGTTGTCTAGCTGAATGATCATCAATACGATGATTAGCCTTGATCGATCGCTTGCAAGACATCATGATAGCCAACTCTGCTCGGTATTTCTTGATAGAAACCTCCTTGGTCAAAAGGAGCATGTCGCACATCTCATAGATGCCTGATTCAATCTCTTCTTCTGCCATCCAAATAGGATGTTCACGTAGGATAAATTGATTTTCCCCGTACTCTGCTAGAAAGACTCCAACTTCCTCCAAAAGTGCCATTCTTTCCTTGAGACGTAGGGCATCATCCGCTGGAAATTCAAAGATATAGGGCACTAGGAGTTGCTGCTGACTCTGGTCAACATTGCCAATGCTTTCACGGTACTCCTCGTACTTGACCCGTTCCTGAGCCGCGTGTTGGTCTATGATGTAAAGCCCATCTCGCCCTTGAGCAAAGAGATAAGTCCCGTGCATTTGTCCGAAAAACTCCAACTCTGGGAAGCTGGATGATTCTTCTCGCTCCAGCTTATCATAGGCTTTATCCAGACTGGCTAAATCTAGCTCTGGATGGTCTAGCTGGTCATAGTTAGCAGGCTTTCTCTCTGCAAAATGCAATTTTGCTGGCTTGGTCAGTTGGTCCAAGGTTTCCTTGGCAAACAGGGTCAAATCCTGCCCTTCCTCAGTTAATTCTACCTGATAATCAGCCACCTCAGCTTGACTAGATTTTGTCGGCTCACTCTTCTCATAGTAGAGCGTATTTTCTTTGAGTGGAAGAATAGTTTGCTCCACCTTCTCACGATTGCGCACGGTCGATTTAGCAAGATTTTCCAAGGCATCTGGAATCAAGGTTTGTTCCTTGAGACTATTTGCAATAGCTTCTGAAACCAAGGTCATCAGTTCTTTTTCCTTGGAAATCCGCACCTCTTGCTTGGTCGGATGCACATTGACATCCGCTAGATAGGGGTCAATATGGATATGAATGACAGCCAGTGGAAAACGCCCCACCATGAGCTTACTACCATAACCGTCAAGAATAGCACGATTGAGTAAAAAGTTCTTGATATAACGGCCATTGATGAAGAGACTGATATAATTGCGATTGGCCCGAGTTAACTCAGGCAAGGACACAAAGCCAGAAATTTCGAAATCAAGATCCGAATTCTCAATTTCAATCATCTTCTTGGCACTCGCCAAACCATAAATTCCTGCGATTGCTTGTCGCAGTTGACCAGTCCCTGCTGTTCGCGTCATTTCTTTGCCATCACTAATCAAGCTGAAAGAAATCTCAGGATGGGCCAAACCCAGACGGTTGACAATATCAATGATATGAGACAGCTCCGCTTGCTGACTCTTCATATACTTGAGGCGGGCAGGCGTATTGAAAAAGAGATCCTCCACACAAACCTTGGTTCCCACAGGACTAGTCGCTGGGATGACTTCTTCAACTTCTCCCCCACGCGCGACTAGCTTGGTCCCGTGACTTGCGCCATCCACCGCAGTCAACAGAGTTAAAACACTAACAGACGCTATAGAAGGCAAGGCTTCACCACGAAAACCAAGCGTGCGAATTCGAAAGAGGTCTGCTTGATTTTTTATCTTACTGGTCGCATGACGACGCAAGGCCAATCCCACCTCATCGTGGGCAATTCCATGACCATTATCTGTGATTTGAATCTTCTTGAGACCAGACTCTTCAATCTCAATGATAATCTGACTAGAACCCGCGTCAATGGCATTTTCTACCAACTCTTTGACCACACTGGCAGGACGTTCAATGACCTCTCCTGCCGCGATCTGGTTTGCCAACACCTCTGGCAATTCAATAATATGAGACATCTTTCAGCCCCTTTCTGTATCTATTTTCCTAGAAATTGATTAGTGCTATTATACCATATTTCAGATAGGACAGAAAAGCAAGCACCACATAGGAGTAAAATCCATCCACATAGACAAAGTACCTTGCAAGGGGCTGGAAAATAGTGTTTAATAAAGGTGTACAAGAAGTGATCACAATTTTGTATGAAAAACAAGGAGAGAAATTTATGAAAGTAGAACTACAGATTAGTGAAACTTACGAAGAGGAAAAGCTGATTGTTCAAGCACCTCAGCCGACAGATAAAGTCCAGAAAGTCATCGAGTTCGCAGAAAATTTGGATCTAACAGAAAAAATCAAAGGGAAAATCGATAATCAGGTCTATCTCGTTGAGATTAGCAAGATTCAACGCTTCTATATCGAGAATCGGAAGGTTCTAGCAGAAACCGCGAGTCAGACCTACAGCATTGATTTGCGACTCTATCAGGTCCTTGAAATTCTGCCAACCAATTTTATCCAAATTTCCCAATCAGAAATCATCAATATCGATTCCATCTCTCATCTCAAGCTCACCCCCAACGGCCTAGTAGAAATTTTCTTGAAAAACGAAAGCTTCACCTACTCTTCACGCCGTTACCTAAAAACCATCAAGGAGAAATTAGAACTATGAAAAAACAAGTATTTCACGACGCAGCTACTGGTGTCCTCATCGGTCTCATCCTCTCTATCATCTTTTCACTCATTTATGCACCAAGTACCTACGCCCCGTTAAGTCCCGACTCTCTCATCGGACAAATGATGGCTCAACATCAGGTTCACGGTGCCTTGGTCTTGCTCTACTGCACACTTATCTGGGCAGCCATTGGTATTCTCTTCAACTTTGGTAAACGATTATTCAGCCGTGACTGGAGCATGCTTCGTGCGACTCTGACTCATTTTTTCCTCATGCTAGTAGGATTTATCCCATTAGCAACCCTAGCAGGTTGGTTCCCCTTCCACTGGATATTCTATCTCCAGCTCATTATCGAGTTTGCGATTGTCTACCTCATCATTTGGACTATTTCCTATAAAAGAGCATCAAAAAAAGTAGACCATATCAATCAACTCTTGGAGCATAGGAAATAGGAATCTCATAATAAGCAAAACCGAGAAAGAAACTTCTCGGTTTTTATTCACCCTGCTGTACCTTACTATCATAGCAGTTATTTTTAGATCTTCTTTGTAAATTTTCTGTAATTTTCTATCTTTTTTCAAAATATTCTTGCATTTCCCCAAAGTTTTTTGTAGAATATAGATTACATATCCAGATTATTCTGAAAATTCAAAAAGAGGTATTTATCATGTCGCAAGCTATTTCGTTAAATCAATCAACCTGGACAAGTAAACTAAAAGCAATGGGGCCTGGAATCCTAATGGCTTCTGCCGCTGTTGGAGGTTCTCACATTGTATCTTCTACTCAAGCTGGTGGTTCTTATGGGTGGTCGCTACTCCTCTTGGTCATCTTAGCCAATGTCTTTAAATATCCATTTTTCCGTTTTGGTGCTGAATACACAGCTGATACCGGAAAGACTTTGGTTGAAGGTTATGCCGAAAAAGGAAAACTCTATCTCTGGATTTTCTTTATCCTAAATGTCTTTTCGGCTATGGTCAACACAGCTGGTGTCGCCATTCTGTGCTCAGCTATCATCGCCAGCGCCTTCCCAATGATCGGTCTTAGCATTACTCAGTGGTCTCTCATTCTCGTTGCCATCATTTGGGCTATGCTACTCTTTGGAGGCTACAAACTCTTAGACGGCATGGCAAAATGGATAATGTCAGCTTTGACCATTGCAACTGTTCTTGCAGTTATCATCGCGACGGTCAAACATCCAGAATACAGTTCTAATTTTGTCGAGAAAACACCTTGGCAAATGGCAGCTCTACCCTTCATCGTTTCCCTCTTAGGATGGATGCCAGCTCCTATTGAAATTTCAGCTATCAATTCACTTTGGTCTGCTGAAAAGAAAAAGACCGTCAACTTTAACACAGAGGACGCTCTATTTGACTTTAACGTTGGTTATATTGGAACAGCTATCCTAGCTGTGTTCTTTGTAGCACTGGGAGCGCTAATTCAGTATCCTACAGGGAAGGCGGTTGAAGCTGCTTCAGCCAAATACATCTCTCAATTCGTGGGCATGTATGCTTCTGTTCTTGGCGAATGGTCCCGTTACTTGATTACCTTTATTGCCTTCCTATGTATCTTTGGAACAGTTATTACTGTTATTGACGGCTATTCTCGCGTTAATCAGGAATCTCTCCGACTGCTAATCAGTCAAAAAGAAGACAATCGTAAATCTTTGAACATCTGGATGACCATCACTGCTATTATCGGTATCATCATTATCAAGTTCTTCGCTGGTCAGGTTTCAACCATGCTCCGCTTTGCTATGATTGGTTCTTTCCTGACAACACCATTCTTCGCTCTTTTAAACTACGCCTTGGTAACGCGTGAAAACGAACATCTTCCTTCTTGGCTCAAACACCTTGCTATTGCAGGATTGATTTTCCTCTTTGGCTTCGCCATCTTCTTTATCTACGCACTCGCAATCGGAAAAGCAGGATAATCGACAAAGCGCACTTAAGAGTGTGCTTTTTTACATTCTAAAAGCAGTTAGCAAATCCCAACCGCCTCTTATATTGACTTTAATTCTCCTTTTCCAACTCATACAAATCTGCGATAATCGCTGCAACATGTTTGATATCTTCCAGCATGCCTCGCATTTCAAAGTCAGCCAATACAGGGAAACCAAAACGTTGACTGTATTGCTTGGCTGTCAGGCAGTATTGGTTATTAAAGTTACGATTTCCTGAACCAACCACACCAAAACACTTACTAGCATTATCACCATAGGCGATAAAATCCCCTACTGGTGTTGTCAAAATCTCGACATCTCCGTTATCAACGCCATTCCCACCTTCAAGGTAGGTCGGTAGAAAGGCGACGTAAGGGTGGTCCATTTCATAGAAATCGTGACCTTCCTTGACCAAATCCTTGATATGAATCTTTTGAACCTCTATTCCCTCGTACTGGGACAAGAGATAGTCTTTCAAGCGCGTCACAAAACTCTCAGTATTGCCACTCAAACTAATATAAACTAAAGAAATTGTCTTCATATTTTCCTCCATGATTTTATTTTTAATCGAAAAAGAACTACCAAGATTGTAACTTGATAGCTCTTTTTTGTCAATACTTAAGCAACTTCTTCTGTTTCCTCTTCTTCTGCCAAGGCTTTTTGTTGACGCCACATCTTATAGAAGACAAGGGCTAGGAAAAGAACATTTATGACGATATAGAAAATGCTAACGGCTTGTGAAATAACACTTATCCCTAAACGCATGGTCTCATCGTGAACTAACTGCACAGCGTCTTGTAAAGTCACATAGCCATAAATCGAACCAATAATAGCTAACAAAACATAGCCAACGTAAGTATAGTTTGCATATTGCAAATTCTTACGAATAAGGAATACAATCGCTACTACCACTAAAATAGCAGATAGCACAATCAAGGCCATATTAAAAATAGAATGAGTTGATTCTGCTACTCTATAGGTGTAATTGATGTTGTCTTCTAATTGCTGAGCACTGACCCCTGCAACTTGTTTCTGAGCGGCACGAAGGGCTTCTTTACTAGGCAAGGGACTCAACATTCCAAACAGAGACATAGCTGAAATAAGAGCAGACAAGATTAGCAAGACCCATAGATAAATCGGTTTCTTTTTCATGATAGAACCTCCTGATATTATTATTGATATTATAGCACCTTTTGTAAGGGAATACAAATCTTATAGTATAGTTTCTACCTGTTTTCGGTAGGCTTTTGGCGATTTTCCGCACAATTTTCGGAACACTTTATAGAAATATCCCACGTTACTGTAACCAACAGCATAACAAATATCTTCGATACTGTCACTAGTCGAAAGCAAGAGCTGTTGGGCAGCCTTAATGCGTTGTTTGTTTAGTAATTCTGCGAAGGTCGAATTGGTTTCTCGCTTAATCAACTGCCCCAGATAAACAGGATTGATAAAGAGATCCTTACTGATATCCTTGAGCGAAAGTTCTTTCTGATAATCACGCCCAATGACTTCTAGCACACTAACCACATTTTCATTCATTCGATATTGCCCAAAAAAGCGGGTCAGAGTTTCCTTAATATAAGGAACCAATTCATCAAAGGATTGAATAGCATGAATGGTTTTGACGATATCCGTTAAATCATCAGCTTTTAGATGTTCAAACAAGTGAAAGACATCCATGACAAATTGGATAAAAAGCTGCTTGGTAATCGGAACACGAGGTGTATTTTCAAGAACTACCTTCTCCAAGAGGTTCAACTCTTCTACGATTTGGTTGAGATCCCCCTGAATGATAACCCTATAAATCGGTTCGTAATAGGCAAAGAGACTCTCAGACTGTTTTAAATTTACAGAGCCGTAAAAGAGGGCTTTCTCAGCATTCAGCTTCCAGCGTTCAAAGTGTTCTTGATAGGGAGCTTCAAAGGGAGTAACGACTAAACCATCTAGGGGTTGATCAGAAATGAAAATCTGCCAGTCTTGACCCAATACATAGTAGGGAATGGTGAAAGAGCCTTGTTTTTCCTTGGATAGGCCTATCCACCAATTCTCCTTACCTCCTAGATAACTAACAAATCCAGCCTCATCTAAATCTTGACTGAGGGTCTGACTTTTCTTTCCTCTCTCGCCGAGCTGACCTGCAATCTTCTCCAGCAGATTTCCCAACTCTACCTTATCAACAGGTTTGACCAGATAGTCCACCACACTAAGGTTCATTGCTCTTTTGACATAATCAAACTCCTGATAACCTGAGAGCAAGATATAGGCAGCATCTGGTAAGATCTCTTTCATTTCCCGAATCATGTCAAGTCCTGTTTTGTCGGGCATATTGACATCGGAAATGATGATATCGATAGGATTTTCCTGAACATATTCTAGAGCTTCATCGGCATGACTGGCTGTTGCGACAACCTCCATATTCCACTTATCAAAGGGAATCAAACGTTTCAGACCTTCTGTCACCATGTACTCATCATCTACTAATAATACTTTATACATTTTCTCCCTTTCTACTCATCTTGAATTGTAATACGATACTGAACACCTACTTGCTCTGCAGAATCTATAGTAATAGCATAGCGATCCCCAAAATAGAGCACAAAACGCTCATGGACATTGACAATCCCGATAGACTGCTTTTGATCACTGTAGCTGACTTGGTGTTCAAAATGTCTCTGCCTTAATTTTTCTCGAATACTTGCCAGTTTTTCAACCGATATTCCACGGCCATTATCGACCACTAAAATTTCCACAAAACCATCTCGTTTAAGAGCTTTAATGCTAATCACATTATCTGTCCGTCTGTGGTCAACACCATGAGCGAAATAATTTTCTACCAGCGGTTGCAAGGTAAATTTGGGAATCTTCATATTCTCTAGTTCTGGGTCTATCTTGAAACCATAGGCAATAGATTTAGGATAGCGAACCATGCAGAGATAGCTATATTTACGGCAAAATTCTAATTCCTGTTTGAGAAGAGTTTCTCTTTCGTCGGAAATATTGTTACGCAAGAGACTACTGAATTCATAAATGATATCCGCCAACTCGTCTTGACTTTGCATGACTGCATACATACGCAAGAATTCCAGCGTATTATACATAAAATGAGGATTGATTTGCGCCTGCAGGGCTCGCATATTGGCATCTTTTTGACTAAGCTCTAACTGGTAAATATCATGGATATTCTTTTCCAATCGATCCAACATATCATTGGTCGTCTCCGCGATTAGGAGCAATTCCTGATCCTTTTCAAGCGTATCAATGCGAAGACCTTCTTCCCCTTGAGCAATAGCTTGGATGGAATCCACCAAATCCACTACCTGCTTTTGGTAATTAGCAAAGGTCTGCCTCAAAGTCAGATAAAGAATAACAATAAAAAGAAGGCTCAAGCCCACAATCAAAGCAGAGCTAGTCACTGTTCCTTGTAAAACAAAGTTTTTGGGAACTGCCACCTGAACCTGATAGCCATGAGAGGTCACACCAACAAACCAGTTCTCATGCTCCCTATTGACCCTCTCACCAATATGAAAAATCTCCGTATCAAAAGGCGATGTCACAGTCACAGCCATCGGGATATGACCTCGGGTATTGTCCACAGCATGGTATAAGATTTCTGGATCCAAGGAGATATAAACAACACCTATCGATTGATCCGTCGCTGGATCTAAAATAGGCACTCCAAAACTATTGGCCTCTGGTTTAAAGCCTTCCGCAAGTACCGTATGACCACCTCTCTCATTTCTGCTCGAAACATAAACTTCTTTAAAGTCCTGCAAGGCGATTGCAACACCCGTTATATAGTCATTCTGAACATACAGATCATCGATATTTTCATACAGAGAAATAGAAGTTGATGAAGCTGCTTGATGCTCCAACAGCCAATAAAAATACTCAGAAGTTGACAGGCTAAAGTACTTATAAACCCCTTGTATCCGGTCTTGATTGGCTACTAAATCTTGAGCTAGCTGGGCTGACTCGCGATAATAGTACTCCACCTCTTCGACTGTTCGAGTGGTTACACGCTGGGCTACTCTTTGAGCTTCCTTTTCCCGTGAATCCCAGTCAGCGTAAGAAAGTAAGATTGCAAAACTCGCAATAATAATGATCATAACTGAACTGTAGGTTCGCAGAAGCGTATGTAGCCAAAACTGCTTCATTCTATTTTGTCGCCAATTTTTCATGGATACTTTCATAGATCGGTTCCAACATATCACTGATAAAGAAATGCCACATCCCAATTCCTACAAAGAAAAGTAGGGCAGGCATATAGTAACCAATTACCACAAGTAGCACTGTCCCAAGGAGAACCTTAGCCACAGCCACTAAGCTCATAAAGATACCAATCAAGGATAGTTTGAGACTGTTTCGATAAGACAAGTCAAAATAAACTTGTAATTTCAAAGACACTGTATAGGCCAAAAAGATCAGGGCAACTACTAGGGCATTCAAAAAGGTCGCAATCAAATGAACAATAGTCTGATGAGGCAATTGTACCAAAAGATACAAACCATAGACCAAAACTAAATCCACTCCTAAAAAGCTATAGAAAATCAGGTTGCTGGAGACAAAATTTTGCTTATAAAGAGACCAAGCCTCCTTCAAACTGTATTCCCGAAAGCTATAACCATGTTCTGCATATAAACTCATCAAGGTGGCACTAGCTGGCGCTAGACCAAGTATAACCCCTCCTGCTAAAGCTAATAGCCAAAAGAAGGCTGTCGCAATCATCCCTAAAAAGAAACGATTAAAGACAAAATCTAAAAATCTCCCCATGATATCCTCCTAAAAATAACTATGAAACTATTATAGCATATTTCAAGCGTTTTCAAACACATAGACTATCCATTTACAATCCCACCAAACCGTGGTACAATGAGAATTGTGAGAAAATTATCAGGAGACAATTCATGAAAAAATCGATCTTAACCACACTGCTTTTTGCAGTTCTTTACTTCCTCTGCATGGGGATTGGTGTCCTTTTGGGCAATCTCTTTGACCAAACTGGAAACATGTTTTATGCGCCTGCCTTTACTGGCCTTGTAGGCGGCAGCGTCTATATGATCCTAGTCGCAAAAGTTCCGCGATTTGGAGCCATTACCACTATCGGCCTTGTCATGGCCCTCTTTTTCTTGGGAACTAAACACGGTGCTGGTGCCTTCCTTCCTGGAATTATCTGTGGCCTCCTAGCAGATGGAGTAGCTAACCTCGGAAAATACAAGGACCAAACAAAGAACCTCCTTTCTTTCCTTATTTTTGCCTTTAGCACATCAGGACCAATCTTGCTTATGTGGATTACTCCCAAAGCCTATATGGCTACCCTTCTGGCAAGAGGAAAATCGCAAGAATATATCGACCGTATCATGGTCGCACCAAACCCTGGAACCGTCCTTCTATTTATCGCAAGTATTGCCATCGGAGCCCTAGTGGGTGCTTTGATTGGACAAGCCTTGAGTAAAAAATTTGCACAGAAAATCTGATTAATAAAAAAGAGCCACACGGCTCTTTTTATTTATGGCTCAATTTCTTGGTCAAGAAATCTCCCAAGAATTGGATTGTAAAGATAATTAAAATGATAATGATGGTTGCTAAGATAGTTACATCGTGATTGTAGCGGTTAAATCCATAAGCGATGGCTACATTACCGATACCACCAGCTCCAACCGCACCGGCCATAGCTGTTTCCCCAACAAGAGAAATCAAGGTCACAGTCGTCACACGAATCAAATCTGGCAGACCTTCTGATAGGTAGACACCCACGATATCCCAGAATGTCGCTCCGCTCGCTTGAGCCGCTTCAATGACACCACCATCTAGTTCAGCCAAGACAACCTGCACCTGACGAGCAAAGAAGGCAAAGACCGCAAAAGAAAGTGGTACGATAGCCGCATTTGGCCCGATACTTGTCCCTACGATTAAATGAGAGAAAGGTGACAAGACAGCCAAGAGAATGATAAAGGGAACCGCACGGAAAATAGAAGTAATCTTGTCTAGAATCCAGAAAACGACCTTATTCTCTAAAACACCACCTGGCGCTGTCAAGACAAGGAAGAGGCCTGCCACGAGCCCCAGGAAGCCTCCGATAATGAAGGAAAGAACTGTCATATAAAGGGTTAGGTAGATGGCTGTTCCCCAGCCTGCTTGACCAGCCCAGCCCATTTTATAGACATTTGGTAAATAGGTTTGAATCAATGATTCCATCTTACTGTCCTCCCTTCAATACTTTTAGTTGTACGCCTGCTTGACGAATGGCTTCTTGGGCACCTGCCAACGCTGCTTGTTCACCTGACAAGACCACCACCAATTCTCCGACAGGAGTGCCATCGAGAATTTCGATATTTCCATAGAGGATATTAGCTGTTACTTGGTAATGCTTGTACAATTCATTCAAAAGTGGCTCGTCTGTTGAAGCACCTGCATACTTGAGTTGCACCAAAAGGCTGTTTTCAGACAGATGTTCCACGATTTCTTGCTTCTCGATTTTGACCATGGCTTCGTCAATACCTGTAGCTGTTGAGATAAAATCTTGAGTCAAAGGTTGTTTAGGGTCTGAGAAGATTTCAAGCACACTACCCTCTTCAATCAAATGCCCATCCTGCATAACTGCCACACGGTTGGCAATGTCTTTGACAATCTGCATTTCATGCGTAATCAGGACAACAGTCAAGCCTAATTTTTGGTTCAAATCTTGCAACAAGGCCAAAATTTGCTTGGTTGTCTTCGGATCAAGGGCAGAAGTTGATTCGTCTGAAATCAAGATTTTTGGATCATTTGCCAAGGCACGCGCAATGGCTACACGCTGTTTTTGCCCTCCAGATAGTTGTGAAGGGTAGTTTTCAGCACGGTCTGCCAAGCCAACCAAGTCCAACAACTTAGCAACTTTAGCTTTCTTTTCTTCCTTGCTGAGTCCAGAGTGTTTGAGGGCAAAGGCTACATTCTCCTCTGCCGTCTTTTGACTCATGAGGTTGAAATGTTGGAAAATCATTCCGATATCCTGACGTTTACGACGCAACTGCTCTGCCGTCAAGGTCACCTTACCATCAAAAATCACATCGTCGTCAATGGTAATTTTGCCCGCAGATGGCTTTTGCAAGAGGTTAATCACCCGCACAAGGGTTGATTTCCCTGCTCCAGAATATCCAACGATTCCGTAGATATCCCCTTCTTGGATGTGAATGGTCACATCCTTGACCGCCGTGATGGTTCTCTTCTTTTGGTGAAAAGTCACATCGATCTGATCTAACTTGATAATATCTCTACTCATAGCTTCTAATCAGCTCCTCTACTAATTCAATATGGGTGTAGTAATCGGCGATTCGCACGTTCTCATCTCCACCGTGGTCTCGGCTATTGGCATTCCCTAAACCGAAGGCCACCATTGGCACCTCTAGGGCATCAAAGACCGTATGCATAGGCCCTGTCCCTGCTGTCGTCGGCAAGACTGAAACGCCCTGTGGATAGAATTTCTTGGCCAACTCGATTACATTGAGAATGGCTGGTGCGCTCATATCGCTTCGATAGCTCATCTCTCCCAAGGTATAGTATAATTCTACCTTATCAAAGCCATTTTTGTCTAGCTGTTTCCGAATTTTTTCCAGAACATCATGCGGTTCTAGACCAGGAACCAAACGAACCTCTAGCTTAGCACTGGCTTCTGCTGGCAAAATCGTTTTAACTCCTTGCCCTTGATAACCTGACTGAATCCCTTCGATATTAAGGGCTGGCTCAAAAAAGAATCGTTTTAGAAAGGCTACGCGGTCCTCTTGTAAGAGAGGCAATTCCAAACCATAAATCTGGCTGATTTCCCCTGGATTGCGTTGAGCATAGGTATCCACCAAGGCCAATTCACGTTCATTTGGCTCTTGAACTTCTTCGTACAAGCCTTCAACCAAGATACGGCCATCTGCGGCACGAAGAGACTGTAAGGCTTGAAGGAGATACCAAGGAGCTGATTCCACAACCCCACCATAACTAGAGTGAATATCCACATCAGCACTTTTTACCTTGACATCAAAGGTCACAATCCCCTTGTTTCCACCAGAAATTTCCAGCTGTTCCAAGGCATTTTTGGTTCCTTGTTCCCAGACCAACAAATCTGCGCCACGGAGTTTATCCGCATGTTTTTCCAGATACTTATCTAGGTCTGTCGAAGCCGATTCCTCCGCTCCCTCCATGATAAAACTGATATTGACAGGCAGGTCATCGTGGTGCTGCATGTATTTTCTCAAAGCACTCAAACGAGCCGTGATATGACCCTTGTCGTCATCAACCCCACGCCCATACATGAAGCCATTGCGGACCGAAAGCGTAAAGGGATCCTCTGTCCAGACCTGATCCCCATCCGCTGGCACAGTGTCATAGTGGTTATAGAAAATCAGGGTCTTAGCATCTGGGAGCGAACTCTTGAAATGCGCCATGACAAAGGGAGCCGTATAAGTCCCATCAATCTCCACTTCAGCTCCCACACGCTTGAAAATCTCACCCAGATAGTTGGCAACTTCTTTGAGACCCACCTGTTGGGCAAAGACTGATTTCTTAGAAATCAAGGTACGCAAAACCTCAAAATAATGCTGGGCTACATGATCCTTTTCAAATTTTTCAATCTGTTCTTGTTCACTAGGAAAAACCATATTCTCTCTACCTTTCTATGAACTACTCTTCCTGACAATCCATGCTCTATACAAAAGCAAGAGGTGGAATTTTCTCTCCCACCTCCCTGTTTCTTATTACCAAACTGGTTGATCCAAACCGTCTGATGTTTCTTCGATAACTTTTTTCACTTCATCTGTATGGTAAGCTGCAACAACTTTCTTGATAGCGTCAGCTTTTGGTGATGTTTCCCAATCTTTTTTCGCAACGATAATGTTGTACCATTGTTTTGAATTTTCATCAGCTTGTTCTTTGAAAAGTGCTTTCTTGTAGTCCAATTTTGCTTCTGTAACGAAGGTATTGTTTACAACAGCAGCGTCAACTGATGACAATGAACGAGCTGTTTGGCTAGCGTCCAATTCAGTGATTTTCAAGTTCTTTGGATTTTCTTTGATGTTAGCAACTGTTGCAAGAGCAGTTCCTGAAACGTCCAATTTAATCAAGCCAGCTGATTGAAGCAAGTAAAGCGCACGGCTTTCGTTTGTAGCATCGTTCGGTACAGCGATTTCTCCGTTTGCTGGGATGTCTTCTACTTTAGTGTACTTGTTGTCACTTCCATTCAAACCTGAGTAAAGACGGATTGGAGAGATGTAAGTATCTGCAATCGCTACAAGGTCTTTCCCGTTTTCTTTGTTCCAGTTGTTCAAGAAGTTATAGTGTTGGAAAGCGTTCAAATCTACTTCGCCATCAGCAGTTGCCTTGTTTGGTTGTGAGTAGTCTGTGAACTCCGTAAATTCCAAAGTGATACCGTCTTTTTTAACCAATTCTTGGATTTTGTCCCAACGTTTTTCTTCAGAACCGCTACGGTTAACAGTTGCGATTTTGATAGTTGTTGCATTGTCTGCTTTCTTTTCTGAGTTTCCGCAAGCTGCAAGAGCCAAACCTGCGACTGTAGCAAGGGCTGCTACACCAAGCCATTTTTTAATTTTCATGATTCTTTCTCCTTAAAAATAATACCGTACTAGTATCTCACAATTTGTTTGATTTCACAAATTGTTATTAGATAGCCAGATATATAGTTTAAAACTATATCCCTAAAAACCGAGAAATCACCCACCTGATTCAGAATGGATGATTTCAAAAAATTATTTAATATCAGCTTCTGCTGGTAGATAAGTGTCTCCAAAGAATTGTTTAGACAATTTTTCAAGAGTTCCGTCTTTGTAGAGTTCTTGGATACGTTTGTCTACAAATGTTTTCAACTCATCTTGACCTTTAGCAAGAAGTGGGTAAACATAAGGTTGTTGGTCGCTTGGAAGTTCGATCACTTTCAAGTTGTCCAAACCTTGGTCCTTGATGACTGTTTCAACACCGATTTTATCAAAAATCTTGTAGTCAAACTGGCCATCGCTCAAGCGTCCCATGATTTGTTGGAAGTCTGCTTTAGTATACTTTAGGACAGTTGGATTATCTGAATGTTGTTTGTTGTAGTCTTCTAGCTGTTTAGCAGAAGTTGTCCCTTGAACAACTTCTGTTGATTTTCCACCGATATCATCAAGCGATTTGATGCTAGGGTCATCTTTTTTCACTACAAGAACGTTAGGGTTTTTAGCAGTTGGAGCTGCATAAAGGTATTTTTCAGCACGTTCTTTAGTGTAGCTGATGTTGCTAACAGCCATATTGTAACGGTCGGCATCAAGTCCTGCAAAGACTCCTGACCACTCTGTCTTCTCAAACTTGACATCATACTTGTCAGAGTCTTTAAAGATAGCGCGAACCACTTCAATTTCGTAACCAGTCAATTCGCCATTTTCTTCATAGTTGAATGGTTTTGGTGTAGCATTAGTTGCAACGATAATTTCTTTCTTGCTAGCTGCTTCTCCTTCTTTCTTAGCACCACCTGAGCAAGCTGCTAACACACCTGCAGCAACAAGGCCTAAGGCAGCAAGAGATGAGTATTTAACGATTTTTTTCATGTCATTTCCTCCAAAATAGAATACCTTATAATCTTAACAGAAAAAGAGCATTTACGCCATTATATGATATCTATCTCTGTGATAGGTTTTCTTTATGGCTAATTTATACTCAATGAAAATCAAAGAGCAAACTAGGAAGCTAGCCACAAGCTGTACTTGAGTACGGTAAGGCGACGCTGACGTGGTTTGAATTTGATTTTCGAAGAGTATTAAAAGACCAAACGCAAGACTGCAGTTAAGACCACTCCAAAGAGAACTGTTCCAACTAGATTGCGGTAGCGAAAGGCTACCCAAGCCGTTGGAAAGACTGCTAAGAAGTCCAGCCATTTGATTTGAGGAAGACTCCCAACCTTGCCTGTCACTACGCTTGAAAGAATCAAGGCAAAGATAATAGAAACAGGCAAGAATTTCAAAAAACGCTCAACGATTGCAGGCAAGCCCTTATACTTGACCAAGATGAAGGGAATCATACGGGGAATCCAAGTCACCAAGCCAGAGAAAATAACTGCTAATAAAAGATACTTACTGACCATCTAAAACCACCCCCATTGTACAACCTAGCAAGGTCGCAAACAGAACAGCTAGCGACTGAGACACCACTGTTAAGAGTAAAAAGAAGGACACCGCAACAACTGCTAGGATAATGAGCAGATTGCGGACAGGAATCCGTCTTTGCATAATCTGGAATTGCGAAGCAAAAATTCCAATGAACATCCCAACCAGGGCAAAATCCAAGCCAAAGATTTCTGGATTTGGCAGCAGACCACCCAGAGCCGTTCCGACAACTGTTCCCACAAACCAAGCCACATAGCTGTTGAGATTGTTTCCGTGCATCCACATAGGATTGACCTTGTCTGTATGGGCTAACTCGCCCATCAAAACGCCATAAGTCTCATCCGTCAAGAGACTAGACATACCGATATTTTGCCAGAGACTGGTATGACGGAAATAGGTTGACGCATGCAAACTCAACAAAAAGAGACGCAAATTAATCAAAAAGACCGTCATAGCAATAGCTGCCACAGGTGCTTGAACCGCAATCAGTGCCAACATGGCAAACTGGGCGCTCCCAGCATAAACAAAGAGGCTCATCAAGCCCATCTCAACAGGTGTCACATAGGGCGCACCAATAATCCCACAGGCCAAGCCAATACTGACATAACCAAGGGCCGTTGGCATGGCCGCCTGCGCCCCCTCCCAAAATCCTTTTTCTTTCATCTTTCTCCTCATATTGTCTTAATAATACTCAATGAAAATCAAAGAGCAAACTAGAAAGCTGGCCACAGGTTGCTCAAAACATTGTTTTGAGGTTGCAGATAGAAGCTGACGCAGTTTGAAGAGATTTTCGAAGAGTATAAGTAGGCTGAAAAGGCTCCAGCCATAGCATGGACTATTATAACACATTCAGGAAAGAGAAAAAAGTCTGCTGATTGTAATCAGACAGACTCCATTTTATTCTTATTTAATCTTGAAGAATTGAACAATTGCCACAATACCTTGATAAATAAAGACAAAGGCAATGGTGTAACTAATATAGAGACCGGTCATCAATGGGTGTCCCATCATGATTAAACCTGCTACGATTCCTAAAATCCCCATCCAAACTAGAGGGGTACCTACCGATTTATCCGTCTTACGAACCTTGAAACCAACGATAGTTTTTGTAATACCATTTGTCAAGGCCCATAAAGAAATGATAAATGGTACAAATGTTACCATTTCAATAAAGCTACCTGAGAACAAGGTAAGAGCGAGGATGAGGGTAACAATTCCTCCAAATAAATTCCAGCCATGCTTTTCTTCTGATTTGAAGTATTGTACAATCTCAGAAATCCCTTGAACTGCAAATACAAGTGCAAACCAGAAAGTCATGGAAGCCAAGCTAATAAGAGGATGTGCAAACATATTAAAACCTACAAAAACTGCAAAAATACCCGCAATTAGTAACAACCATTTCCAAATTTTCGACATTATTTTTCTCCTTTTTTAGAGGAATCTTCCTCTAGTATTCCATAAATCATCATATCCAAAACCTGTGATAATTGATGTTCATATCCTGAAACCAAGTCAGGCAAACTGCTATCTGACGAAACAGTTAAATAATAGGAACGAAACATATCCTGAATCAATCGCAGATAGTCCATAGCTCGTTTCTCATCAATATGCTCTTTCAGTTTGGATTCTGATATAAGTTTTTGACAAACTTGTTCATTCAAGTCCAAAAAGATAGCTTTCTGTGGTGCAATGTCTGCTTCCAATTCTTCTGGTGTCGCAATCATTGCCTCAAAGAAAATGTGGCTATGTTCTGGGTATTCTGATAAAATTGGTGACGTCTTTCCATATAATCAGCTAAGGAGGGCACTTGACCTTCCACCCCCAGAAACACTGCCAAAGCTTTCTCAAAACTCTCCTGAAAACAAGTTAGATAGAGGTCTGATTTCCCTGAAAAATTATGATACAAAACTCCTTTGGAAATACCATCCACTTTACAAAGTTCATTGATGACAAAACCTTGATAGCCTTTTGTAGCAAATTCAAACAAAGCAGCGGTAATGATTTTCTCTCTTCGTAGTCTTGTTTTTTCTTCTTTTCTCATGTATTTATCTCTACATTTTTTGATTATAAACCGATTGGTCTGAAATGTCAAGCAACTTTCTCAAAAATTTAACAGTCTGCTGATTGTAGCCATCATAAACAGACTGGAATCCAGTCTCAAACATATAATATACACATTCTTCGCTAAATGTTTTCACGGATATTCAAGAGTATGATAAAGGCAGCTAGAAGAAATAGCAATAAAACAAAGCTAACTGCCAGAGTTCCAAAGCTAGTAGCAATGGTTACCAAAGCTATTGTAAATAAGCTAGGTAAAACAACCGTAATGGCGCCGATAGAGGATTGAACTGCTCCCATTGACTCCTCAGGTATTTGTTTAAAAATGAGTTCCTGTAATCGAGGAGAGAGAATACCTGCAAAAAAGGCATCCAAGGCACTAAAGATAAGAATCCAGTCAAAACGAACTGCCACAAAACCAACTAAAAGGAGTAATTGGATAATAAGCGAGGCATATAGAGCTATTTTTATAGAAATCGTATTTTTCAGATAGCCACTTACAAGGCTTCCGACAATAAGGGCTGACAATTCCAGTGTTGATAACAAAGCGAGAGATTGACCAGTTTGTAAATTCAAAAAGGGCTGATTCCTCAAAAACAGAGTAGAAATAGGAACTGTAACATTTATCACTGCTTGACTAATAGAGATAATAAACAAAACCAAGAGCACCTTATTCATATTCCATATCAATTTCGATGATTGGACCAAATGCTGGCAAAAGGATTTTACAGAGAGCCCTTCTTGATAGCTAATAGTTTTTTCTACTTTCAAGAGGTCATTTTTTATGAAAAGAATACCTAAAAATGCGATTAAAAAGGTAAGAGCATTCAGTAAGGAAATAAACTGGATAGATAGAATAGCTAGTAAGACTCCTCCTAGAATATTACTGATTGTTTTCACTAAACTAACGGTTGACTGTTTAAATCCAATAGCTTCTGCCAGATGATCTTGCCCAATAATTCTAATGAAAATCGGAGTGAGCATGGCGCCTGAAAAATAACTCAATGTGTCAGACACGAGGTTAATCAGACAAATAAAGGCTACTAATAACAAGGAAAAGGGCTGCCCTGAAAACGATAAGGATACTATAGAGTAAAGCAAAAATTTTGCAAAACTAATGACTGTGTATTTCAAGACACGATGATGTTGAAAATCCGCCAAAACTCCCAGAAAGATTTGTAGAACTTGGGGCAGGGTTTCTGAAATCGTGATGAGTAAAATCGCCAAAGGGGCAAAAGATGCATCTGCCACATAATTCAAAAAGGCCAGATAAAAAATCGTATCCCCAAGCGTTGAAATCCACTGGTTGATAGTTAATTGCCTAAAATCTCTATTTTGAAGAAATACTTTCATCACAACTCCTTTTAAAGTTCCAGTGTATAGAAAACAAGACTTGGTTTAATATTGAACTCCAAGCCTTGCTCATATTCAGATTCATCCATTATATGATGTTCATGCCGTATTTTATAATAAATCATATCTTAAAAATACCAGACCACACTATTCCCTGCTTGTATTTAGCTTCTTTCTTTTGGACAAATTTTGCTAAATCCAACAACTCTGTCGGCGGTTCACCTTTAAAGCTCAACAATTCTTTAGAGACGGCAAAAGAAAGACGTACAGCTAACAAATCTTCATTAGTACTAGAGAACTGTTTTGCTGTTTCCAGCAATTGCTTCCTAAATTCTTCCGTCAAGCTAATTTCTTTATTATTGTATAGGGAATGAATTAACATTTGTAACTGACTTTGTTTTTCCATCGTTTACCTCATTTTATCTAGGACGCCAAGTTTCACTTTTAGTCCAGCCATTTACAGTATGCTCATAATTAAACATATACTGTACGAATTCCCATCTATAAACCACTTCTGCGACTTAGGATCTGCTTGAAGTGCTTTACAAGGATAGTATAACACGAAAATTAGCTTATTTTAGAAAATCGCATATTTGATATTTTTTCTTATAGAAATTTCAGATTTGCAATTGTTGACTACTCAATAAGTTCTTTGTATTGCTTCAAACGCAATTCGAAGAGGGCTAGCAATTGTGGATTTTCTAATACTTGCAGAGATTGGATAAATCTTTCAATCTCTTTTTGATTGCTTCCTTTGGTTTGAAGGAAAATCTTCATTTTCTTTAAAAACTGCCACAATACTTTTTCAAAAACATCGTATGGACGAAGCATGCTCTCTAGCTCAGCTTCAAAAATTGGGATATAAGAGAAAAGTTTACGCTCCATGAGTTCTGATATAATATTCAGAAATCCACTTTTCATATACAATCGATTATGTACCAACTCTTTAAATTCCCTAGATTTCTCAATTAAAGCGGTCGATAAAAATATCAAATCTTGATTGCTCAAGAAGGGCATGGTATTGCAAAAGAGATAGAGTTCAAACCAGGTCCAAGACTCAATAGCATAGAGATAGATAGTCAAAAACTCGCTATCTTCTTTTACTAATGGATAGTTCTTATTTAAGGAATGGAGTGCGTTTTTAATTACAATGGCATTCAAACGACGATAGGTCTCTGCCATCTGTTCTTGCTCGACTTCCTCCAACAGTTGCTCTAAACCAGCTATATCTTGGTGGGCAAAGCGATCCACAACCTTTCTACCAAATCGCATATGTGGAGATTCTTGATAATTGTTGAGCTTATGACCAAACTCATCGAAGGTCACATTGATTCCTTGGATGGCTAAGATCAGTTTGTCCGCAGATAGCATAGACTGTCCTAGTTCAAACTTGGACAACTGAGAAGCTGTTAGACCCTCACAGGCCACATCTGACTGCTTGAGTTTTCTCGCCAAGCGCAATTCCTTGTAAAATTCTCCCAATTCCATTCTCTCAATCATCTGACCACCTCCTATTTTTTATATAGTATATCATTATTTTTATGGTTTTGTCAAAATATTCTGACATTTAAGAGAGCAAAAAAGCCAGCCTTAAGCTGACTCCTTATTCCATAGTATCAAAGGCGAGACTTGGTTTGGCATTGAGGTCCAAGTTTGCAAAGTTTTCTTTGTTCCACTCGCTGACGCTGGCATAAGCAATCATACCTGCATTGTCTCCGCAGAGGCGCAGAGGTGGAATGATGACATTGACATCTGTGATTTCAGTTGCTAGGCGTTCTCTGAGACCTTTATTGGCTGCCACACCTCCTGCCACAACTAGGGTTTTAACAGGATATTTCTCCAAAGCCTTCTTAGTTTTTGCCATAAGAATATCCAGTACAGCTGCTTGGAAGGAAGCACACAAATCCTCTGTGGACAAGCTTTCTCCCTTTTGCTCGGCATTGTGATGAAGATTGATAAAGGCCGATTTCAAACCTGAGAATGAAAACTCCAGATTATCTTCCTTAATCATGGCACGAGGAAAATCATAAATATCCTGCCCTTGATGAGCTAGCTCATCAATCTCACGACCTGCAGGATAGGTCAAACCCATGACACGGCCGACCTTATCATAAGCCTCACCAACCGCGTCATCTCGCGTTTCCCCAACAATCTTGTAGTCACCAGCCTCAGAAACATAAACCAACTCTGTGTGTCCACCGCTGACCAAGAGGGCTAGCAAGGGAAACTCCAAAGGCTCCACGCTCTGAGCTGCCATGAGGTGACCAGCCATGTGGTTAACAGGGATAAGTGGAAGTCCATGTGCCCAAGCAAAGGCCTTAGCAGCTGATAAGCCAACTAGCAAGGCTCCGACCAAGCCCGGTCCATAAGTAACCGCAACAGCTGTCACGTCCTCTTCGGTAATCCCTGCTTCTGCCAACGCCTCCTCGATACAGGCTGTAATGACCTCGACATGGTGACGACTGGCTACTTCTGGCACTACGCCCCCAAAACGTTTGTGACTCTCAATTTGACTAGCAATAACATTGGACAAGAGCTGGTCGTTGTTTTTCAAGACGGCAACACTAGTCTCATCACAGGATGTCTCAAATGCTAAAATATATCTATCCTTCATCTATTTCTCTCTTCATGATGATGGCGTCCTCGACTGGGTCATGGTAGTAGGCCTTTCGCTCAGCGATAACTGCCATCTTTTCTTTCTTGTAAAATGCTTGCGCTCGGTGGTTCGACTTTCTGACCTCGAGGAAAATTTCCTTATCTGCCGGCAATTGAGCAAACAAGTCTGACGCAATTCCCTGACCCTGATAGGGCCCTTTAACAGCGATTTGCAGAACTTCTGCTTCAAATAGATTCTCCTGCACAGCTAGAAAGCCAATCACTTCTGCCCCATCATAAGCTAGAGCATACCAAGTCTGATCTTGGGACAGGTCTGCTTGGATTTGTTCCAGCGTCCAAGGACTGACTGGGTAAACAGCTGCCATGACAGTGTAGATGTCTTGAGCCAAGTCAGGTTGCTGTTGGATTCGTTTGATTTCTATCATAGGCGTTTAATGTAAGACTCGCCAGACTCGGTGTGGTTCTTGAGCCAGTTTTCCTCTGCCTCGACTCGTTTGAGGTAATTTGGCACAAAATCATGCAAGGAATCAGCTTCCTTATCCCAAGCCAAAAGAGCAAGATTGGCTGCATTTGGCAAGGTTTCTTTGAAATTAGTCCTTGGCAAATGTTCTTGAATTTGCTCCACAAAGGGGCCAACTTCTCCGACAAAGGTTACCTGACTAGCACCCTTGATTAGCTCAATCACTCGCTCAAAAGGCAGGTGCGCTTCTGGCATGACAGGTTTGGCATTTTCATAAAATCCTGCATAGACATTGTTGCGACGTGCATCCATCAAGGGAACGAACAAGCCTTCTTGCTGGTAGGGCACCAGAGCCAAGAGACTAGACATACCAACCAACTCGATGTTCAGGGTATGAGCCAAAGTCTTGGCAGTTGCTACCGCAATTCGCAAGCCTGTGTAGCTACCAGGTCCTTCAGCCACCACGATTCGGTCCAAATCCTTGGGCGTCCAGTCCAAACTTGCCATCAAAAAATCGATGGCAGGCATCAGGGTAATACTGTGATTTTTCTTGATATTAATCGTCGTCTCGGCAAGAACCTGCTTGTCCTCTAAAATAGCCAGAGAAAGAGCCTTGCTGGACGTATCAAAAGCTAATACTTTCATAACACATTCCTATCTTTTTGTCTGCTTACTATTATACTACAAAAGCTGGCACATGGGAATTTTCTTTATCCCCAAACAAAAAGGCCTATACTTAGCCCAAAAACAATTCGCAAATAAATTTCAAAAAAATGTTCACTTTTCCTTTTCTTTTCCGAATATAAAAGTGAACAAGAAAATTGAAAGGATCTCCGTAAAAAGTTTGGTAAGTCATGCTAGATAAAAGACACATTTTTAGAAGGATAAATTTTATCTTCTTCATCTCTTACAGTTTGATCAACATTCTCAATGATTTAAACATTACTACTATCCCTTTACCGATTGATTTATCTGTTTGTATTGTTTTATTTTTATGCTTCAACTCTATTTTTGAGCAGAAGAATCGTTAACATAAAACTAATAAGCTCTGAAAATTCCATTGTCATGTCACTTTAGAAAAATGCAAAGACCACCTCATCTTGATAGATGGGGTGGAATTTTAGTGTCATGAATTTACTATGTTTTACCCCCAAACAAAAAGCCCCTGCATCAGCAGGGCATCTAAGCATTTAATCCAAAGTAAAATACAAACCAAACGACATAGGTTACGAGGAGGAGAAAAAGCGAGTAGAGGGTCACAAAACTAATCTTCCACAAGAACTTGCTTTGTCGTTGTTCCAGTTTGGCAAATAGAAGATTCCCAGTATAAACGCAAGCAACAAACACAATAAAAGCCACCAAGCGAGCTCCGATAGCAAAGGCAAATAAGTTATACATAGGGCAACCTCCTTGACTTAAAATCTATATGGAATTATGACAAGCAACAAATTTCACTTCCATTATCAAAATAACATATTTTCTCTGTTTTTGCAAACGCTTACCAATAAGTTGCCCTGTGACTTTCTCGTTTCCGTCTTTTACTAATCTTTCATTTTATGTTATAATTGAAATAATTGTAACGAATCAAGGTCATCTAGACACAAAATGGAATGAAATCAAGCAAATCTCTGCTAAAAGTTTGGAATAAGCTGACCTGTAAAATAGAAAGGAACTATATGATTTACAAAGTTTTTTATCAAGAAACAAAAGAACGTAGCCCACGCCGTGAAACAACACGCGCGCTTTACCTAGACATCGATGCCAGCTCAGAACTCGAGGGTCGTATCGCTGCT
The DNA here is from genome assembly GCA_009496085.1 of Streptococcus mitis. GTDB lineage: Bacteria > Bacillota > Bacilli > Lactobacillales > Streptococcaceae > Streptococcus > Streptococcus mitis_BY. The sequence continues at coordinate 104,233 of WIJN01000005.1, forward strand.
CGCCAACTTGTCGAAGAAAATCGCCCAGAGTACAACATCGAGTATATCGAACTCTTGTCTGACAAATTGCTAGATTACGAAAAAGAAACTGGCGCCTTCGAAATCACGGAGTTCTAATATGGCCTATACTCTTAAACCTGAAGAAGTTGGCGTTTTTGCCATCGGTGGTCTGGGAGAAATCGGGAAAAACACATACGGAATTGAATACCAAGATGAGATTATCATCGTCGATGCTGGGATTAAATTCCCAGAAGATGACTTGCTTGGTATCGACTATGTTATTCCTGATTATTCTTACATCGTGGACAATATCGACCGCGTCAAGGCTGTTTTGATTACACACGGACACGAGGACCACATCGGTGGGATTCCTTTCCTGCTTAAGCAAGCAAATGTCCCTATCTATGCTGGACCGCTTGCCTTGGCTTTGATTCGTGGGAAACTCGAAGAACACGGCCTCTTGCGCAACGCCAAACTTTACGAAATCAATCACAACACTGAGTTGACCTTTAAAAATCTCAAGGCAACTTTCTTTAGAACCACTCACTCTATTCCAGAGCCTTTGGGAATTGTCATTCATACTCCACAAGGAAAAATCGTTTGTACGGGTGACTTCAAGTTTGACTTTACTCCAGTTGGAGAACCAGCAGACTTGCACCGTATGGCAGCCCTTGGTGAAGAAGGCGTGCTCTGTCTCCTGTCTGACTCGACAAATGCAGAAGTGCCAACCTTTACCAACTCTGAAAAAGTCGTTGGTCAGTCCATCATGAAGATTATCCAAGGCATTGAAGGACGTATCATCTTTGCATCCTTTGCCTCAAATATCTTCCGTCTCCAGCAAGCAACAGAAGCTGCTGTTAAGACTGGACGTAAGATTGCGGTCTTTGGTCGTTCTATGGAAAAGGCCATTGTCAACGGAATCGAGCTTGGCTACATCAAAGCTCCTAAGGGAACCTTTATCGAGCCAAATGAAATCAAAGATTATCCTGCAGGAGAAGTTCTCATCCTCTGTACAGGTAGTCAGGGCGAGCCAATGGCTGCCCTCTCTCGTATCGCCAACGGAACCCACCGTCAGGTACAACTCCAACCAGGTGATACTGTTATCTTCTCTTCTAGTCCAATCCCTGGAAACACTACTAGCGTCAACAAGCTGATCAACATCATTTCTGAAGCTGGTGTCGAAGTTATCCACGGTAAGGTTAATAATATCCACACATCTGGACACGGTGGTCAGCAAGAGCAAAAACTCATGCTCCGTTTGATTAAGCCAAAATACTTCATGCCTGTCCACGGTGAATACCGCATGCAAAAAGTCCATGCTGGACTTGCGGTGGATACTGGTGTTGAGAAGGACAATATCTTTATCATGAGCAATGGTGATGTGCTTGCCCTTACTGCAGATTCTGCTCGTATCGCAGGCCATTTCAACGCTCAAGACATCTATGTCGATGGAAATCGTATCGGTGAAATCGGTGCTGCTGTCCTCAAAGATCGTCGTGATCTATCTGAAGACGGTGTCGTTCTGGCAGTCGCAACTGTTGACTTCAAATCGCAGATGATTCTGTCTGGTCCAGATATCCTCAGCCGAGGCTTTGTCTATATGAGAGAGTCTGGAGATTTGATTCGTCAAAGCCAGCGCATCCTCTTCAATGCTATTCGTATCGCACTAAAAAACAAGGACGCTAGCGTGCAATCTGTCAATGGTGCCATTGTCAACGCTATTCGCCCCTTCCTCTATGAAAATACAGAACGTGAACCGATTATTATTCCGATGATCCTCACACCAGATGAAGAATAAAGCAAGAAAACAGCCCCGAAGACGGAGCTGTTTTTCTCTATGCTTTCTTTTGAGATTGAAACTCAATAAAAATCGAAATCAGACTAGAAGGCTAGGCGAAAGCATAACTTAAGTTAGCTCCCATAGTTCGGGGAACTATGGGAGGCTGGCGATGAATCAAAGCCAAGCTTTGAACTCATTCGTAAGAAGCCGACGACGTATCATTTTGATTTTTGAAGAGTTTTTGAAATACTACGATTTTTACCTTCAAGATACACCATCAAAATAGAAATATCTGCTGGGTTTACTCCCGAAATACGGCTGGCTTGGCCGATGGTTTCTGGATTGATAAGTTTGAACTTCTGACGGGCTTCTGTAGCGATAGAGTCAATGTCATCCCAGTCGATATTGGCTGGAATGTGTTTTTCTTCCATACGTTTCATCTTGGCAACCTGATCCATGGCTTTGGAAATATAGCCTTCGTATTTGATTTCTGTTTCAATCAATTCGATAATCTTGTCATCCAAGTCCTCTGCAGCTGGTCCGATGAAGGCTACCACATCTTGGTAAGAGACTTCTGGGCGACGAAGGAATTCCTTGGCTGTCACCGCATCTGTCAACGGCTTGAAGCCCATCTCCTCAACCTTGGCATTGGTTTCCTTGACTGGCTTGAGTTTGATGCTGTCTAGGCGTTTCATCTCATTATCAAATTGATTTTTCTTGATTTCAAAGCGAGCCCAGCGTTCATCGTCCACAAGTCCAATCTCGCGTCCCATCTCTGTCAAACGCATATCGGCATTGTCATGACGGAGAATGAGACGGTATTCAGCACGACTGGTCAATAGACGGTAGGGTTCAATGGTTCCCTTGGTCACCAAATCGTCAATCATGACCCCGATATAACCGTCGCTACGCTTTAAAATCAACTCAGGCTTGCCTTGGACTTTCAAAGCCGCGTTGATACCAGCGATAATCCCTTGGCCAGCAGCTTCTTCGTATCCTGACGTTCCGTTTGTCTGACCAGCAGTGAAAAGACCTGAGATTTTCTTGGTTTCCAGAGTCGCACGCAACTGGTGAGGCAAGACCATGTCGTATTCAATGGCATAACCAGTTCGCATCATCTCAGCATTTTCCAGACCTTTTATAGAATGAACAAGTTCACGTTGCACATCTTCAGGCAGACTGGTTGAAAGTCCTTGAACATAGACTTCCTCTGTATTGCGCCCTTCTGGCTCAAGGAAGAGTTGGTGACGTTCCTTGTCCGCAAAGCGCACAATCTTGTCCTCAATCGACGGACAGTAACGAGGTCCCACTCCCTTGACCACACCTGTAAACATAGGCGCACGGTGGAGGTTGTTTTGGATAATCTCATGACTGGTACCATTGGTATAGGTCAACCAGCATGGCACTTGATCCTTGACATAGTCCTCATCACGTGAAGTGTAGGAGAAGTGATTTGGCGCTTCGTCCCCTGGCTGAATCTCTGTCACGTCGTAGTTGATTGAAGAAGCCTTGACACGTGGAGGTGTTCCTGTCTTGAAACGACCAATTTCGAGGCCCAGTTCCTTGAGGTTGTCAGCAAGGTTAATAGAAGCCAAGCTGTGGTTGGGACCTGATGAATACTTAAGGTCTCCGATGATGATTTCCCCACGAAGTGCAGTTCCTGTCGTCACGATAACGGCCTTGGCAGCATACTCTTGATGGGTCGCTGTACGAACACCGACAACTTTGCCGTCTTCCACCAAAATCTCATCAATCATAGTCTGACGAAGGGTCAGATTCTCTTGATTTTCAACTGTCTTGCGCATTTCCTTGGAGTAAAGTTCCTTATCAGCTTGCGCACGAAGAGCACGGACAGCTGGCCCCTTCCCTGTGTTGAGCATCTTCATCTGGATGTAAGTCTTGTCAATGGTTTTGGCCATCTCGCCACCGAGGGCATCGACTTCACGCACAACAATCCCCTTGGCAGAACCACCGATAGAGGGATTACAAGGCATGAAAGCCAGCATTTCAATGTTGATAGTCGCAAGCAAGACCTTACAGCCCATACGGCTAGCAGCTAAGGAAGCCTCGACCCCAGCGTGTCCCGCACCAATTACAATAATATCGTATTCTTCAGTAAAATTATAAGTCATTTCTTAACCTTTCAAAAATTTCTCGTAAATAAGGAACTAACTTCTCCTCCTCTAAAGCTTGAGCCAGAGTAACCCATTTAAAGTGCGTATGCTCTTCAGGATCTAATCTGATAATTGGCTTCTCCCCAACCCACTCTGCTTTATAAACTAAGCGAGTAAAGACAGTATCCTTAGAGGTATCCAGTTGACTATCTTCGTGAAGAAGTTTGAGCGAACTGCTATCTAGCCTAACTCCCGCTTCTTCAATACATTCTCTAAGAGCTCCATCTCGCGGAAGTTCACCCTTTTCAACCCCGCCACCAGGAATATCCCAGTAAATTGGATAAACATTGGGTTGTCCTCTTTTAATTTCCGAACGCTGAATGAGCAAATAATCATCACCACTATGAACAAGTACATGGGCAATAAGCTTAACCATCCTTTTCTCTCCTATTCCTCAAGATGAATGTGTCTTAGTTGGCCGTCCCAATCTGGTAAGGCTGTTTTTAAAAAGGCTGGGACTAGATTGATACCCTCAAGCTTGTCTATGTCAATCCACTCACAGGGCTGCCTTTTCTCATCTTCCTGCATGGTCAATGGGGCATCTTCAAGCAAATTCACTAGATAATGAAACTCGATATTGTGATAGGAAACACCGTCCTGTTCAAAACAATTTTCAACCACAAAAGCTAGTTGCCCAGCTTGAGCTTCGACACCCAGTTCTTCCTTCACTTCGCGGACTACCGCGTCTTCCGTTTTTTCGTTAACTTGAATCGCACCGCCGATAGTGTAATACTTGCCTTTATCTTTGGTAACTAGAAGCTTGCCATTTTGGACAATCAAGGCTGTCGCCCGAACACCAAAAACTGTATTTCCTACTTTTGTCCGAAAATCTTGCTGAGTCATTCTTGTCCTTTCCTCTAAACGACACAAAAACAGTCAAAACTCCAAAGAAGTGCAGGACAAAAAAGCCTGCAACATCCATGAGCTTTGACCATCATTTCTATTGCTTTTATTATTGTAGCAAATTGAGAAAATTTGTCAATCTAAATGTACTGACAAACTTGTCCATCGCGGTAAGCATTGTCAATCAAACCACCACCTAGACATTCTTCGCCATCGTAAAAGACAACGGCCTGTCCTGGTGTGATCGCACGCTGTGGTTCCGCAAAGATCACCTCTGCCTTATCTCCTTTGACATGGACGGTCACCTTAGAATCAGGCTGACGGTAGCGGAATTTAGCCGTACATTCTAGCGTAAACTCTTCTGGCATTTCACGAGTAAAGTGGACCTGACTGGCTTCTAAGCTAGTTGACATAAGCGAGTCATGGTAGAATCCTTGACCTACATAGAGAATGTTCTGACTCAAATCTTTGCCGACAACGAACCAAGGGGCATTATCCCCGCCGTGTTGTCCACCGATCCCGAGTCCACCACGCTGACCGATCGTATAGTACATCAGACCAGCATGCTCACCCATATCGCGACCATCCACAGTCATCATTCGACCAGGCTGAGCTGGTAAGTAGTTGCTGAGAAATTCTTTAAAGTTCTTTTCTCCGATAAAGCAAATTCCTGTTGAATCTTTCTTCTTAGCAGTCGCAAGGCCTGCTTCTTCTGCTAGTCTGCGAACTTCAGGCTTTTCCAAATGTCCCAAGGGGAACATAGTCTTTTGGAGTTGTTCTTGCGAAAGTTGACTGAGGAAATAGGTCTGATCCTTGCCATTGTCCACGCCACGAAGCATGTGAACGATGCCATCCTCATCACGCGCCACTCGGGCATAGTGCCCAGTCGCTACATAGTCTGCTCCCAAGGTCATGGCATAGTCCAAAAAGACCTTGAACTTGATCTCTTTGTTACACATAACGTCTGGATTTGGCGTGCGTCCTGCACGGTATTCCGCTAGGAAATACTCAAAAACGCGGTCCCAGTACTCTTTTTCAAAATTGACAGAGTAGTAAGGAATGCCAAGTTGGTCTGCTACCGCAGCCACATCCTTGTAATCTTCGGTCGCCGTACAGACGCCGTTTTCATCTGTGTCGTCCCAGTTCTTCATGAAGATACCGATCACATCGTAGCCCTGCTCCTTGAGAAGAAGAGCCGTCACCGACGAATCAACACCACCACTCATCCCCACGACAACACGTGTTTTAGAGTTATCACTCATGGTATGTCTCCCATCTATTCGTTTATTCACGATTGAAGGTCGTGTTTGCTATCACGATTGAAGGTCGTTTGAGCAGTTTTCATTATAACATGCTTAGATAGAGAAGACAAGGAAGATGCTGATAATCTACCAACCTCTGTTTTTAAATACATTTCAAGTCCAAACTATTCTTTATAGAAAAAAGTCCTATAAATTCGAGCAATAGTTAAAATACAAACAAATATAACTCCCAAAATAGATAACACTATTTTCACAAAACTCATTTCCGAACCTATGACATATATATGAAAAAGAGGGGCTAGTCCTACACATATATACAATAGATAATTTATAAAGTTTATTTCACCAAATCCTGCAAAAAAATGTTTCATTGAACTATTCTCCTTTTACTCCATTAAACCAGTTTTATTTTAGAGTAGCATAAAATAATCAATCCTTCAACAAAATCCATTGGCGAAATACTATTCTAAAGCATTGATAACTCAGATTTCTCAGAATAAAGCTGTCCTAACTATCGAACAGATTAAATCCATACATATCCACGCAATTCTACGTTTAGAACTGCTATAAAATAAGTGTTTTAGGGATATTCTAAGTCTTTGACTGCTTAAAATTTTACGTTCTGAAGGATTCTAAAGCTAGAATAGCATAAAAATCATGAAAACTGAACTATTCGAAGCTTCATAGTCATACGATTTCCATAGGAAGTATCTTTTTAGTACGTGTGGTTAGGAGGTAATTTTAGGGAATCTCCCAAAAACAACCAATTTCCTATTTTTATCAATCAAAAAATGTTGATAAATGAGTGTTTTAAAATTAAATTTTAAAGGTATCCTTAAATCTAAAGATTTTTGATAAGATTTCTGTATTTTTCACAATTCAATGATACGATGACATTGTTGGGCTACATAAGCATCGTGGGTCACAATAATGACTGTTTTCCCCTCGCGATTCATCTCTAAGAGAAACTTCAAAACCAAATCTCTATTTTCAGGATCCAGAGAACCTGTTGGTTCATCGGCTAAAATCAACTGGCTGGGTTTTAAGATGGCTCTAGCAACTGCAATTCGTTGTTGTTCTCCACCAGACAACTCGGAGACCTTTTGATGCAACGTAGATGACAAACCTACTCTCTCCAAAATCTCTTCCACCTTTTTGAGCTTGTCTTTCTTGGACAATTTCACATATTTCATCGCCAGCATGAGATTGTACTCGACCGTTTCATCATCAATCAGGGCAAAATTTTGAAACAGATAAGAGATATGTTCACGGATTATTGTTTGCGACTTAGCAGAATTGACCGCTAGATTTGTCTGACCAAAAATCTCATACCGTCCGCTATAATCACCATCTATCAAACCTAATAAATTTAACAAGGTCGACTTACCACTACCACTTTTTCCAACGATGGCAACCAAATCTCCCTGATCAATCCTGAGAGATAAGTTATCCAAAATCACTTTTCCCCCAATGGTTTTGGTAATATTTTTCAACTCAATCATAAGATGCCCCCTTTCAATAACTCTGCTAGGCTTCTTTTCTCCATCCTAGAAGCCAAGGCTAGCACAAATAGTATATCCAAACATGTAAAACCTGCAAACAGTAGAAGTGGCAGGAGCGCATGGGCAAAGAAAATCAATATTAGAAGAGGGAGACTATAGCCCAGCAAGAGCAGAACTAAGAGAGGACGGTAGCGATCGACCAGTTTCCACCCCATAAACTTCTTGGTAATGATATCTGTTCGCTTCAATAAGAAAGTTGTTACTAGTAAGAAGTAGGAAATCATCATGCTAAGGAGACCAAACAAAGCAAAGAGTATATTAAAATTTCGAACTGCATCTCGATAAGAATCTACTTTCTCCTCTTGAATTGCTTGAAGCGATGAAAATTTTAAATAATTCCCATCTGATAATTTCTCAACTAACTCCGTAATCACTTTTTGATTTTGTTCTGTATTTTCAACTTTCATAGGATTGTTTAAACCTGTCGTTGACAAGCGAGTCTTTTCTTCCCACATCATGTCTTGATCATTTACCAGACTAATGATTGGATTGTGGAGATTTTCCTTTCGCTCATTATTATAAGGGAAGAAAGACCAATCTCCTTCATAGTAGGCAATTTCTACATCCATATCTTCTATTGTTTGCTTTTGCTGATCTTCATACCTCATAGAAAGATAGGCGATGGATTTTCCCAAGAACTGATTCTTGCCTTCTTGTCCTTTATCACTGGCTGGCATCAAAATAACTTTTTTAGTGCTGGTATCTGGTAACTTGAATCCCTTGCTCTTTAGAAAATTGCTATTAGCATAGTAAACATCTACCTTATCAGGCAGTTGGTACTGCTGTACTTGTTCAGCTTTGATGACTGGTTTGATAGGAAGACTCGCACTTCGCACATAATTTACTTGTATTTTTGCTAGCAAATCTTGATAAAATTGGTAGAAATAACCTGTAGATTTCCCTGACCCGGCTAGCTCTTCTTGCCACAGGTTATCATTGAGTTGGAAGGTTTCTAAGGTCAAGTAATTCCCTTGGCTTACCCACTGTTTCTGATAAGCAAGTTCTTTGTTTTCTTGTTCTAGACTTCTGCCTACCCCAATCAGTAAGGCCGTCAGTAAAATAGTTGTCCCTATTTTCATCACATAATTGAAGATGAGACCAAGTTTGACAGATGAAAAACCTTTCAACATGGAACTAACTGTCATTTTCTGAATCATCAGGTAGGTCAGCCAACTGATGAACAAATACAACTGTAAAAGCAGAAATTGGGATAAGAGTAAACTTGGGAACAGAAGTTTTGGCCTGTAGTCCAGCACTAAAAATAGTCCCAAGTCAATGACAAGACTTCCACCCAAGAGAAGATAAAAATTAGTCTTTACAAAACCAGCTAAAATCGCTCCGCTTTGAAAACCAAGTAACTTTTGAACCCCCACTCGTTTCATCTCCATCATCGGCTGATAAACTGTTACTAACACAAGAAGTAAAATAGCCAAGACAAAAACAATGGCAGATAAAAGCAAATCTCGATTTATGACTTCTACTGCACTTTTATAGGTAGGCTCTAGCAAGGTAGCCTGGTCTATCTTGAAAAAATCGCTCCATTTCTGTACAATCCTATCCTTATCCATCTCTTGTGTAGAAGTTATCGTATAGCGACCATTTAAACTACGAGATGTATCCTTGATATAGGTTTGAAAAGTTATAAGTTGAATAGGCTTGGCTTTTAGAAAGGTCGGTATCGTACCAAGTTTATTAGAAATTTCTTTATTACTGTAGACTCCTTCACCATCTGTGGTAAAATCAAGAGAAGAAATCCCAAACTCTTGGTAGGGGAAGGTATCTTTATCAAAAACACCAGACTTGATTACCTCATCACCACTGTCTGTTTTGATGATGGAGACCTTGTACTCCTTTGATACATCCTCAAAAAATCGAAGAACAGACGCTGCAGGTTCGTTAATATCTTTCAAATACAAATCCAAAGAATCTACAGTCTTTCCCATTTCCCGAATCCGAACCGCTTCACGTGTGTAGTTTACATTAAAAACAAAAAAAGTGGTACACAGCAACAGCAGAAACATACAAAGATGACTGATTTTTTTCATAGAGATACCTCCCGTGAAGAGACTAAACTGGGAAAAACTAACTTTCCAATAAAGCCACACAGTGATTCTCTCAGCTTGATTATGTTCAAGGCTGAAAACACTATGTGGTTTTTGAATGTTTAGAGGTTAATTTTTTGAGCAATTGTCAATCAGAATGTCCGTTTATCTGTCAATAACCCGAGAAAATCTTGTCGTTTCAAGTCGGAGAAGTGTTTGGTAGAAAGACTTCCTTTTTGAAGTCCATCATCTCTAACCTGCAAATAATAGCTATGTTGGCTTGTTTTAATTGTCAAAAAATCGCCAAATATAAAAACTCTTTTCCAGTTGCGAATCTCAAATTCTTTCATCTCTGATTTTGGAATGCGGATAAGTCCTTGTCGCAAATCACGATGGTGCTCACTTGTGAAAGTCATCCCATTCCCAAGATTTCTTATCAGTAGTTCATCTGGAGTCACCATCACCAGCGCAATTTTAGTTAAGAAAATTTCAACCGTTGGTGGTAAAATCGCTAGATTAAACCAAGGGTGTAAGTAGCGATAAGCTAAGAAATAGTTAGGTTCCTCACCCAATCCTAGTTGTTTATATAAGGTCTTGACTTCACTATCTAACCTCGCTTCAAAAGACACATCTGAATGCTCCTCTTCCTTCTTCTGATTAAAATAACGCATCCAGACTAGGAAACCTATAAAGACTAGGACAAATATTCCTGATAAGAGATATTTTAAATTGTAGTTCATCGCTTAACCTCCTGATTTATCGGTTTAATCTAATCAACATAGGGTAGGGACGACTTATATTATGGTATATTGAAGTTAGAACAACAACTACATTAAATTTAGCTAAATTAGATGAGGTAACTTTAGCTTATTAACTTTAGTAAGCAAGAGAGAGTCTTATTTTTTCTTTTTATCATTGAAAAAATAAAAAATAAAATTTTCAGTCATCAGTGTTACAATAAAAAGTTCAATTAAATCAGTTAATTTTATCCTCATCCTAAACCAAATAATATAGGCTAAGATAGTGCAAACCGTTACTGTATATTTTATTGGTTTAAACATTTTAAACTATACCATGACAAAGTAGCTAAAATTGCCGCACCAGAAGTTTTTACGGTAGATTTTAATACCAATTTTGCAATCTTTGGCCACGCTTTCTTTTGAATAAGTCCTGATAGCCCTCCCAGACCTCCACCGAATATATCTGTTAATAAATTTATTCCTAAAAAGTCTATAGTTGAATCCATCATACAACTCATCCAACTCCTAGAATAAAAATCAGACTTCATATTCGACAGAACTATATCTGTTTCCTTTGGATCCGATAATATTCGAATTCCCTCCGCTATATAAGGAGCTTGTGCTTTACCATAAGTCTGTTGTAAAGCATCCATATCAATCACTCGATTACCATTTTCATCCAAGTAACTAGCAATTTCAAATAAATAACGAAATTCAGATGCTATTTCTCTTTCTTCGGAAGTCAATTGAATACTAGGTGATGAATTGTCATCCGCATAAGCCACAAAGCTAGGTATTGACACTGCGCTCAACATCGTGATAATCATCAACAAACTTAAACTTTTACTCAATCTATTAAACATCTTTCTACCTCCAGTCTATCGGTTATTCTATTCAATTGTCATAAAAGCAATTTAAAAATATAATTTTAGTTCCCCTATTATACATTATTTAAAAATAATCCATTGGACTCACCTTCCTTCTTTATTAAAAACGAACTCATCACATCGGCCATTTCCATGGGAAAACCGTAGCAATGCTGAATAAGAAAGCAAGAACAACTAAAAAGCGAAAAACTTTTTTATTCATACTTTTTTCCTCCTATCTGTATTTTGTATCTATAGTATACCTCTTCTTTACTCTATTTTAAAATTAGTTAACTTTTTTCACACATTATTTTAGCTTTCTTTTTCACTATTCCTGTTATTATGATAAAATATTTTTAATAGGATTTTATTATTTGTTAACTTTTTTCACGAAAAGGAGAAAATTATGCGTTATGATTTCGGAAAGGTCTATAAAGAAATACGCGAGTCAAAAGGATTGACCCAAGAAGAGGTCTGTGGAAATGTCATCTCAAGAACCAGCCTATCAAAGATTGAAAGCGGCAAGGCAACTCCCAAATATGAAAATATGGAATTTCTTCTCCGTCAAATCAATATGAGTTTTGAAGAGTTTGACTACATCTGCCATCTCTATCAACCGAGCCAACGAACAGAAATCATGCAAACTTATCTTAATATGAGTTCTATCATTGGCAGCAGTGGTCTAGTTGATTTTTTTGAAACATGCCAAAACTATCTCAAGACCCATCATGACCTCCCTATAGAAGAGATCAGGGATATGCTGGAAGTTGTCATTCATATCCGTCAACATGGTACAGAGCAACTATCAGACCAAGTGAAACAGACTATCCAAAAACTGTGGGAAAAAATTGAAAAACAAGATACATGGTATGAAAGTGACCTAAAAATCCTCAATACCATCCTTTTCAGCTTGCCCATTGAACACCTCCATCTCATCACTGGAAAAATCTTGCAACGCTTAGAAGTCTATAAAAACTATCAACATCTATATGAACTGCGAGTAGCAATCCTACTCAATCTTTCCACCATTTACTTATACCATCAAGACAAAAACATGTGCCAACAAATCTGCTATACTTTACTAGAGGACGCTAAGAACAAGAAAAGCTACGATAGACTTGCTGTCTGCTATGTCCGTATCGGGATTTGTAGGGATGATGTTAAACTTATCCAAAAAGGGTTCTCCCTTCTGGAGCTAACCGAGGAAACTTCCATGCTGTCTCATCTCAAAAATGAAGTAGAGACCTATTACCAACCAAAGAAATTATAAAAAAAGTCGAGGGATTTCCTCGACCTTTTCATATTATTCTGTTCGTTAGTTCTTAATACCAGCCGTTGTTAAGCCAGAAATTTTTAGCGGCTGTCCATGAACCGTAACGTCCTGCAACATAAGCATCTGCTACACGTTCTTGGTTTTCAGCTGAGTAGTCACCGTTCAAGTATGAATCTGTCAATTGGTAACGTCCGATATAACGTCCGTTTGTAGCTGTGTAGCTACCGCCTGATTCTTTTTGTGCAATCCATTCTTTGGCTTCTGCTTCAGATCCGCTTACAGTTGCAGCTGGTGCTGAAGCTTCTGTTGATACAACTGTTTCTTCTGCTACTGCTTCACTTGCTACTGGAGTTTCTTCCACTACTTCTGTAGTTTCTACTACTGGAGCTGAAACAGTTTCATCTTGAGCAGCTGGTGCTGCATAAGTAGCTGGCGCTGGTGTTGCAGCTGGTGCTACAGGGCCATCGATAACCAACTCTTGACCAACATAAATCAAATGAATGTTGTCAATGTGGTTGTTTTCTGCCAATTTCTCAACAGTTGTGTTGTGAGTTTCAGCGATTTCTGAAAGTGTATCACCTTCTTTAACTGTGTAAGTTGATGATTCTTGGGCAGATACAAATGATGGAGCAAATACTGCAAACAAGGCAGCTACTCCTGCAAGAGTTGTTTTAATCTTTTTAGTTGTTGATTTCATATTTGAAAATTCTCCTTCTTTCTATAGTTCTATCATACCCTTTAAATATTACCGTTTCTTGACACTTTTATGTAGAAATATTACAAAATTATTTTTTATTTCCCTAAATAAGCTATTTTTTGTTACAAAAGACGCTTTTTTATGCTATTTGTAGTGTAAAAAGGTTTTCATCCACAATTAAAGCCAAGACCTTCATTCTTTGATATAATAGAGATAAGAATTTTTATAAGGGGAAACTGATGAAATCACTTCGTTTTCAATCTGTCTTTGATATCATCGGACCAGTTATGATTGGCCCATCTAGTAGCCATACTGCTGGTGCTGTTCGTATTGGGAAGATTGTCTCTTCCATTTTTGATGATACTCCGACAGAAGTCGAATTCCAACTATTTAACTCATTTGCCAAGACCTATCGTGGTCACGGGACAGACCTAGCTCTTGTTGCTGGTATTTTAGGCATGGATACAGATGATCCTGAAATCCCAAACAGCCTGGAGATTGCCCACAAGCGTGGCATCAAAATTGTCTGGACCATTCAGAAAGACAGTAATGCTCCTCATCCAAACACCACTAAAATTACCGTTAAAAATGCCCACAAGACCATCAGCGTGACTGGTATTTCTATCGGTGGTGGGAATATTCAGGTAACCGAACTCAATGGTTTTGCCGTCTCTCTCAATATGAATACACCGACTATCATCATTGTTCATCAAGATATTCCAGGTATGATTGCCCTCGTAACGGAGGCCCTTTCCCGCTATGGTATCAATATCGCCCAGATGAATGTCACTCGTGAAAAAGCTGGTGAAAAAGCCATTATGATTATCGAAGTCGACAGTCGTAACTGTGATGAGGCCATCGAAGAAATTCGAAAAATCCCTCATCTCCACAATGTCAATTTCTTTAAATAGGAGGAAGCATGTTTTATTCTATCAAAGAATTGGTCGAGCAGGCAGAACTGGACTTTCAAGGAAATGTCGCAGAACTCATGATTACAACAGAGTTTGAATTGACCGGTCGCGAACGTGAAGAAGTCCTTCTTCTCATGGAACGCAATCTGGAAGTTATGAAAGCCTCTGTCCAACTTGGCCTCAATGAAAATAAATCTCGTAGTGGCCTGACAGGTGGAGATGCTGCCAAATTGGATCACTACATCAAAAACGGAAAAACTCTGTCAGATTACACGATTCTCTCTGCTGCCCGAAATGCTATCGCAGTCAATGAACACAATGCCAAAATGGGCTTAGTCTGCGCTACTCCAACCGCTGGAAGTGCTGGCTGTCTGCCCTCAGTTCTAACAGCTACTATTGAAAAATTAGACCTCAGCCACGAGCAACAGCTGGATTTCCTCTTTGCTGCCGGTGCCTTTGGACTAGTCATCGCAAACAATGCCTCTATCTCAGGCGCTGAGGGTGGTTGCCAGGCCGAAGTCGGCTCTGCCTCTGCTATGAGTGCCGCCGCCTTGACTCTGGCTGCAGGTGGAACACCTTATCAGGCCAGCCAGGCCATTGCCTTTGTCATTAAAAATATGCTAGGCCTCATCTGTGACCCTGTTGCTGGTTTGGTTGAAGTTCCCTGCGTCAAGCGTAATGCCATGGGAGCTAGCTTTGCCTTCATCGCAGCAGACATGGCCCTGGCAGGTATAGAATCTAAAATCCCTGTGGATGAAGTTATCGATGCCATGTACCAAGTGGGTTCAAGCATGCCAACTGCCTTTCGTGAAACAGCTGAAGGTGGACTTGCTGCTACCCCAACTGGTCGTCGCCTCCAAAAAGAAATTTTTGGAGAATAAGCTTATCAAATAGGAGAAACTATGACCTCTATCTCAGCTATCTTTTTCGATCTGGATGGAACCCTCGTTGACAGTTCTATAGGGATTCACAATGCCTTTACCCATACCTTTAAAGAGCTAGGAGTGCCTAGCCCTGATGCCAAAACGATTCGTGGTTTTATGGGACCGCCCCTCGAAAGTAGTTTTGCGACCTGCCTGCCCAAAGAACAAATCGCTGAGGCTGTGCAGATATACCGTTCTTACTACAAGGCAAAAGGCATCTATGAAGCTCAACTCTTTCCTCAGATTGTAGACTTGCTTGAGGAGTTATCAAGCAGTTATCCACTCTACATCACCACGACAAAAAATACTCCAACCGCTCAAGACATGGCTAAAAATTTGGGAATCTATCATTTCTTTGATGGCATTTATGGTTCCAGCCCTGAAGCACCCCATAAGGCCGATGTCATTCGCCAAGCCTTGCAGACACATCAACTAAGCCCTGAACAAGTCATCATCATCGGAGATACCAAGTTTGATATGCATGGAGCTCAAGAAACAGGCATTCAGAAATTGGCCGTCACTTGGGGATTTGGAGATCAATCAGACCTACTAGACTATCAACCTGATTATATCGCCCACAGACCCTTAGAAGTTTTGGAATATTTTCAATAACATAGACTGGGCAACAACTCCATTTCAGAAGAAAATGAGTCAAGCTTCTACATAACAAAACGCATATTACCAAGGCTCTTTGAACTGCACCTGATAATGTACTGATCCCAAAAAGTTGGACAAATAATTATTGAAAGGATTTAGTTCTGTATTGGACAGGACTAAGTCCTTTTAGTTTTACCTTAATTCGTTTGTTGTTGTAGTAATCGATATAGTCTATAATG
>WIJN01000060.1:0-853 GCA_009496085.1 Streptococcus mitis
TCTGTCAATTCAGCTTCTGCTGCCTTCTTAACTGCCAACTCAACCAATTTACTTGTACGAATTTGAGCTTTACGTGTTTCAAGGGTCATACCTGCTTGTGATAAGACACGTTGGTAGTTGTCACCATATTGTTTCTCTTCTTCGGCAATAGTGTCATTGACTTCTTTGTCATCTACTTCTGAGCCATATTGTTTCTCAAATACTTTTTGGATGGTCAAGTTCAACAACACTTGTTGAGCTGAAGGGTTGCTTTTCACTTGCTCATAAAATTGATGTTCTGTGATGACATCCCCTTTCATGCTGATAAGGTCTGCCCCTTCTGAACCTTTCGAACAAGCTGCTAAAGTTGCTACTGATAATAGTGTAATGGCACCTGCCAATAGTTTTTTCTTCATGTCTACTCCTTTGAGATAAGTGTTACCCTATCTATTTTACTATATTTTCTTAAATTTTTCTGAAAATCATTCGCTTTCAGGCAGTTGAACATCTGCTACATTTTTACGAAGCATGAGAATACCGTCCCCCAGAGGTACTAATGTTGCGGTGAGTCCTGGATTGTCTAAGGTTGCATCAAATAGTCTTTGAAGGCCTCGATAAATAGTTCGCTGGCCACGACGGACTTCCATAATATCCTTGGCAACATCACCACCTTGGAAAATGTCATCTAAGACAACCACACCTCCAACGTCCAAGTGTTTGAGTATTTCTGGCAGAAAGACGATGTATTTAGACTTGGCAGAGTCCATAAAGACGAAATCATAGGACTCTGTCAGTGTAGATAATACATCTACCGCATCTCCTTCTAAAAGCGTGATTTGCTTGCGACTGTCAAACTGGGCAAAATTTTCCTTGG
>WIJN01000061.1:0-829 GCA_009496085.1 Streptococcus mitis
GACATGCTGGGATCCCAGTTGTGGTCTTTGCTTCATCTGGTGGTAGTCACAACGAATACTATGATTTTGGCATGATTGATGCCTGTGCTTCCTTTATCGAGGAAGGCCGTGTTCAGTTCTTTACCCTATCCAGTGTAGACAGTGAGAGCTGGTTGGCCACTTGGAAAAATGGTCACGACCAAGCAGAGATGCACCGTGCCTACGAACGATATGTGATTGAGGAAGCTATTCCTTTTATCAAGCATAAAACAGGCTGGTTTGATGGCATGATGACGACGGGTTGCTCCATGGGCGCTTACCATGCTGTCAATTTCTTCCTCCAGCATCCAGATGTCTTTACCAAGGTGATTGCTCTTAGTGGTGTTTACGATGCACGTTTCTTTGTCGGTGATTACTACAATGACGATGCTATTTATCAAAACTCGCCAGTAGATTATATCTGGAATCAGAACGACGGCTGGTTTATCGACCGTTACCGTCAGGCAGAGATTGTGCTTTGTACGGGCCTTGGTGCCTGGGAACAAGACGGTCTACCATCATTCTACAAGCTGAAAGAAGCCTTTGATCAGAAACAAATTCCAGCTTGGTTTGCTGAATGGGGACACGATGTCGCCCACGACTGGGAATGGTGGCGCAAACAAATGCCTTATTTCCTTGGAAATCTCTATTTATAAAAGGAGTTGCCTATGAATTACCTTGTTATTTCTCCCTACTATCCGCAGAATTTTCAACAGTTTACCATCGAACTAGCCAATAAAGGTATCACAGTCTTGGGAATTGGTCAAGAACCATACGAGCAGTTGGATGAGCCCTTGCGCAATAGCTTGAC
>WIJN01000062.1:0-827 GCA_009496085.1 Streptococcus mitis
ATTTAAGGTAGTAAGCTCCTTGCCATGCATTCTTTGCATAAGATCCATCTGATTTCAAGTAATACCAAGCTTGATAGGAAGAATCATAAATCCATTCGCTCTGAGCCATTTTTCCGTCTGCTTTCAGGTAATAGCTTCCCTGCCAAGCATTTTTCACTGGATTTCCATTTCCATCAAAGTAGTACCAAGCACCATCCTGCTTAACCCATCCACTTGTTGTTGCTGAACTTGTGTTGCTTTGAGCCGCAGTTGCTTGTTTTGCTTTGAAGGCACCCTTAGGAGCATTCTTCAATTCGCAAGCCACACCATCATGATCGCGGTCTAACTTGGCAGAATAACCTGGTTCTCCCTTGTGAATATCCGAGTATCCATTCGCCCACGCTTCTTTACAGCTAGAAAAATGAATGTTTTCTTCTGCTAACACAGGTTGTGAAAACAAGGCTAAAACCGGTAAGGTAGCTAGACTCATTTTTAAAAATAGACGTTTGTTCATTTCTTTCTCCTATAACTATGTTATCGATTTCACTATTATTTTATCAAACTTATTTCAGCAATTCAAGAGCATCTATATGCTTATCCTTCAAATGATTCCAAACCTCTTTCCAAGACTCTGCTGACTGCTCTAACCCGTGTAAAAATATCAGTTTTCTCTAGTTCTCCTCAAGTCTTAGTTCATACAAGCCTCTCACGGCATTACAGCCATAAATAGCTTCTGCTTGGGCTAAATCTGCCAAGGTCAAGACTTTCTCTTCTACCTGTCCTATTTCCAGCAAGTACTGACGGTAAATTCCTGGCAAGATTCCAAGTCGGCTAGGCGGTGTATAGAG
>WIJN01000063.1:0-826 GCA_009496085.1 Streptococcus mitis
GTTGAAATCTGCTCCCAAAATTTGTTTGTCTGCTAAAAAGTTTTTGATGATAGTGAAAGCTTTTTCATGGTAATTGCGAGCTGCTTCGAATATAAAACAGTGATTTTTCTCAGCTGTATGTCTCAAATCTAGCCATTCTTGTGGCTGAGTGACAGCTGGCTTTTCAAGAATGACATGTTTACCAGCAGACAAGGCAGCCTTGGCTTGAACAAAATGCAAGGAGTTTGGACTAGCAATATAGACCACATCAAAGGAGCTCTTGAAAAAGTCCTCTACTTGATCAAAGAGTTGGATATTCTGATAGCGAGAAGCAAAGGTTGCCGCAGTTTCTAGTTTTCTAGAATAGACTGCGACCAGCTTGTATTCTCCACTGGAATGGGCTGCTTCTATGAAGTGGTGGCTGATAGCCCCTGTTCCGATGACACCTAATTTAAGCATAGTTACTCCTTTTCCGATTTCAAATCCTTCTTTCATTATAACATAGATAGACGGGACTATCCAACAGAGGGTAAAAAATTTCAAATAAGCTACTAGGTCTTTTCCAAAGAAAGTGGTACAATAATGAGATGAGTAAATGAAATGGGAGGGAAAATGAGGTTATTACCTATAAGAAAAATATCACGTCAGTCTAAGAGGCTAGCGCTTTTTTTGACTTTTTGTGCCGGATATGTAGACGCTTATACTTTTATTGTGCGAGGGAACACTCTTGTAGCTGGACAAACTGGGAATGTCGTCTTTCTATCAGTGGGGCTCATTCAACACAATGTTTCAGATGCTAGTGCCAAAGTAATGACCTTGCTAGCTTTTATGATGGGGGTCTTTTTAC
>WIJN01000064.1:0-806 GCA_009496085.1 Streptococcus mitis
AGTTATTGAGCCAAGACCCCGAAGCTCTTTATAGGAGTGAGCAGGGGAAGATTTTAGCGGTTTTATGGAATAGTGAAACAGGCTGTGCAACTGCGACAGATATTGCTTTGGCAACAGGTCTTGCTAATAATACGCTGACGACTATGATAAAAAAGCTAGAGGAACAAAATCTTGTAACTGTTAGTCCATGTGGAGAAGACAAGCGTAAGAAGTATTTAGTTTTAACAGATTTGGGGCAGTCGCAGAAAGAAGTGGGGCAACGTATTAGTCAGAAATTGGATACGATCTTTTACAAAGGATTTTCAGAGGAAGAAATTCATCAGTTTGAAGCCTTTCAAGAAAGAATTTTGGCTAATCTGAAAGAGAAAGAAAATGAGGTTTAAATCATGTCACAACAAGTGAAAAATGCTCACAACCTATACATTCATGCTATTCAAGACGGACGAGTTGCTGAGGCTCAGGCACAGTCTGTAGGGGATACTTATATCCAACACTCGACAGGTGTACCTGACGGAAAAGAAGGGTTTGCGGCCTTCTTTGAAAATTTCTTCGAGCGTCATCCAGAACGTCAGATTAAGATTGTCCGCACTATTGAGGATGGCAATCTGGTCTTTGTTCATGTTCATCAATATCTGAATGGTGGGGAGGCTCAATGGGTGACGACAGATACTTTCCGTGCAGATGAGAATGGACGTATCGTGGAGCATTGGGATGTCATTGATTACTATCGTGCCCCAGAAAATGGACAGTTAGCCCAGATCTTTGGAGATTTTGAAATCACGGATTTGGATAAGACAGTAGCAAAT
>WIJN01000065.1:0-805 GCA_009496085.1 Streptococcus mitis
TCACTCAATAGAATCAAGCGCCAGCAACGTGAAAAAGTTTTGCGCTTTTCTATTCGTAAATATAGTTTCGGTGCCGCTTCGGTTGCTGTTGCAGCGCTGATGTTTTTGGGTGCCCGCGTTGCGAGTGCGGATACTCTAGTTGACAAGACTTCACAACCCAATGCAGGTGTAGTGAACCCTAAAGATAAGGTCGATTCGCCTGAGGGTGTTGCGGGATCTAATGCAAACAAAGTGGATGAAGGAAATAAACCTTCAGAAAATCAAGCGCTTACAGAAGCTGTAAATAGCGCGTCTACAGTTGATAAAACTAAGTTGAAAAAAGTAGTTGAAGAATTAAATGCTCTTCTTTCAACTAAATTAAACCTTGACGAATCAGTAGTGTCGCCTGTCAAAGACAGACTTCAAAAAGGGAAAGAAGCCCTAGAAAGTTCTGAGCTAGCTCAAAAGGATATTGCTGAACTTGTAGAACTCTTGTCTAAAGATGTGACAGTCGTATCAGCTGCTAAGGAAACAACTGAGGCTCAAGTAGATAGAAAAGTTGAGAAACAAGTAGATAATACTGAGAAGCCAGCTGCCAATCTAGCAAGTCAATCTTCTCCTGAAGTAAATGCGAGCGAAGAAGGTCAAACTGTATCAGCTAAAAAAGATGCTTTGAAAGTATCTGTAGATCAATTGCAGGCAGCTGTTTTGGAAGTACCTGAACATGAGACTACCAAAGAAGTTCTTGAAAAAGCCAATGAACTATTGGGCTTGGCTCAAGTTGTTCTTGAAAATACAACAGTTTCTCTGAACGATGTTGAAGATA
>WIJN01000066.1:0-794 GCA_009496085.1 Streptococcus mitis
TTCCTGTGTATCTTTGGAACAGTTATCACTGTTATCGATGGATATTCTCGCGTCAATCAGGAATCTCTCCGACTGCTAATCTGTCAAAAAGAAGACAATAGTAAATCTTTGAACATCTGTATGACCATCACTGCTATTATCGGTATCATTATTATCAAGTTCTTCGCTGGTCAGGTTTCAACCATGCTCCGCTTTGCCATGATTGGTTCTTTCCTGACAACACCATTCTTTGCTCTTTTGAATTACGCCTTGGTAACGCGTGAAAATAAAAATCTTCCTTCTTGGCTCAAACACCTTGCCATTGCAGGATTAATTTTCCTCTTTGGTTTCGCCATCTTCTTTATTTACGCACTCGCTATCGGAAAAGCAGGATAACTGACAAAGCGCACTTAAGAGTGTGCTTTTTTTACATTTTAAAAGCAGTTAGCAAATCCCAACCACCTCTTATATCAACTTTAATTCTCCTTTTCCAACTCATACAAATCTGCAATAATCGCTGCAACACGTCTGATATCTTCCAGCATACCTCGCATTTCAAAGTCAGCCAATACAGGGAAACCAAAACGTTGACTGTATTGCTTGGCTGTTAGGCAGTATTGGTTATTAAAGTTACGATTTCCTGAACCAACCACACCAAAACACTTACTAGCATTGTCACCATAGGCGATAAAATCCCCTACTGGTGTCGTCAAGATCTCGACATCTCCGTTATCCACGCCCTTCCCACCTTCAAGGAAGGTCGGTAGAAAGGCGACGTAAGGGTGGTCCATTTCATAGAAATCGTGACATTACTT
>WIJN01000067.1:0-793 GCA_009496085.1 Streptococcus mitis
GTGTGTCAGTACCAGAAGAGTTTGAAATCATTACTAGTGATGATTCACAAGTGTCTCGCTTTACCCGTCCAAACTTGACAACTATTGCCCAACCTCTTTATGACCTTGGTGCTATTAGCATGCGTATGTTGACTAAGATTATGCACAAGGAAGAGTTGGAAGAACGTGAAGTTCTCTTGCCTCATGGTTTGACAGAACGTCGTTCAACACGAAAACGTAAATAGAAAAAAGAGGCTGGGACAAAAGTCCGACCTCAAATATAAAAAGCGAACAAAACTAGTTTTCTGGTAATCAGAATTCTAATTTGTTCGCTTTTCGCATTTGATTATAGATTTGAGGGGGTTAATAATTAAGATTTTTAAAAATTGAAATCTTTTTGCCCCAAACTCTTTTGTTTTCTAGAGAAGAGTATTAGCCTTCCATATAGTCTTTCAAAGCCTGTCCTTTTAGTCCGGCATTGAGGGCAATGAGGAGTTTCAAGCGGGCTTTTTGGGCGTTAAGTTCTTTAACAAAGAAAACACCTGCCTTTTGCAACTGCACGCCCCCACCTTGGTAGGCATACACAGGTTCAGCAATACCATTAAAGCATCGTGAAACCAGGGCGACTGGAATTCCTTTTTGCAGAAGGATTTCTAATTTTTGAGCCGTTTCTTTGGGAATATTACCAGCTCCAAAGGCTTGGATAATCAAACCGTCCAATTGTTCTAAATCCAGCATATCAATCAGCTCATCTGTCATACCAGCCTATGCAGAGATGATAGGTACCAAGCCTTGTATGTGATCAAGGTCAAAG
>WIJN01000068.1:0-790 GCA_009496085.1 Streptococcus mitis
GCTCCAGCTTCACGAAGGTTGCTGAGGGAAATTCCGACACCACCACCGATACGTGAAAGTTGAAGAGCTGAGTTGATAGAACGTCCAATAGAGTTCATATCATCTGTTACCTGAATCAAGAAACAGGATACCAATTCACCACGACGTGCACGGCCTGCATTCAAGAAAGAAGGTGTAGCTGGCTGGTAACGCTGGTGGATGATTTCATTGGCAATATCGATGGCAATAGCTTCATTACCATCAGCAAAATAAAGGGCGTTAAAGAAGACGCGGTCTTCCATACTTTCAAGATAATATTCACCGTCGTTAGTCTTTAAGGCATATTGATTATAAAATTTATAGGCAGCCATGAAAGACTTGAATTGGAAGTTTTGGTCTTTGATAAATTGATGCAATTCTTCCAAAAATTCTGGACGGTATTTCTTGATAAAGGCTGTTTCGATGTAGTTTTGTTCAATGAGGTAGTTGATTTTATCTTTGATTGAATCAAAAACCATAGTGTTTGGAACTACATTTTCTTTAAAGAAAGCATCCAAGGCTTCCTTATCTTTATGAAGCATGATTTGTCCATTGATAGGACGATTGATTTCGTTATTGAGACGGAAATAAGTCACGTCCTCAAGATGTTTTAATCCCATAAAATTTCCCTTATCTAATTACAAAAGAAAGGCTTCTAAGTTAGCCCTAGAAGCAGTCTCTTCTGGATGATGTACTAAGATTATGCTAATTGTTTCAATTTTCCTGGTTGGAAACCTGAAAAGACTTCAGTTGGTGTTTGGATAACAGGAGC
>WIJN01000069.1:0-780 GCA_009496085.1 Streptococcus mitis
AAAAGATTCTAAGTACTTTGATTGAATTGGCTCGAGTAAAAGGATGGAAAGAATTGAGAGTCAAGGAAATCTACACCTACAATCATGCTTCTAGGAGGTGCTTCAAGTCGCTTGGATTTGTGGAAAATGGAGAAACAGAAAAAGGAACGAGTTTTATATTGAAATTAGTCTAATCTAACTTGTTTTTTAACTAAAAATCTGATAAACTAAGTAGTAATTGAATAGAAATCTGCAAGACTAGTATCTCAGGGGAAGTATATCAGGGAGGAGAGCCGTGACTGAAAGCTCTCTATATGAAAGCTGGGTGAATTCACTTGCCTATGGATTCAGAAATAAAGGTCTGACTTGTCAGATAAAAACGGATGGTACCGCGTGTCAACGCTCCGAGTGTGGAGTTTTTGGCATGTGGTTTTCTTTTTATCTACGAGAGACTGATGGAGGAATTATGTCAACTATTGAAGAACAATTAAAAGCGCTTCGTGAAGAAACGCTAGCTAGCTTGAAGCAAATTTCTGCTGAAAATGAAAAAGAGATGCAAGATTTGCGTGTCTCTGTCCTTGGTAAAAAAGGATCACTGACTGAAATCCTTAAAGGGATGAAGGATGTATCAGCAGAAATGCGCCCTGTTATCGGGAAACACGTCAATGAGGCTCGTGATGTCTTGACAGCTGCTTTTGAAGAAACAGCTAAACTATTGGAAGAAAAGAAAGTGGAAGCGCAACTAGCTAGTGAGAGCATCGATGTTACACTACCAGGTCGCCCAGTTGCGACAGGGCACCG